>JAYWBY010000754.1:0-7834 GCA_043781115.1 Pseudomonadota bacterium | reverse complement strand
CGCCCTCATGGCGGCGGAGTATCAAGCCCGTGGGAAGGACCTCGACGAGGTCACCAGCCAAAGACTCTGGCGACGGATCGAGGCGGCCGTGACGACCTCCGTACGACCGGCGGCGACTAGGCCAAAGCTCCTCGCGGGACCGCTGGCGATGGTCGCCCTGCTGGTGCTCGGCATCTTCTCATTCATGGGCCGCGAAACCGCCGTCCAACCCGGCTCGGGGGTCAAGGGACTCGACACGCCGGGCCAGCCCGCCTTTCTGACGGCCTATGAAGTCGGTGAGGGCGGGGCGCTCTTACCCTTTCAGCCGGGCCAAGCGCATGCCGGTGAAACGTTGATTTTCAAGACCTTGGCGCCTACTTCGGGCGTCGTCGCGCTGGCCGTCGCCGAGGGCAACGCCGCCCCGGCCGTGCGCTTCGTCGGTAGCCCGGTGCGTGCGGGCAGCGAGCAGATTCTCGAGCGCGACGGCCGTGGCTACGGTTACACTTTGGAAGAGAACCAAGGCTTACCCTTGAAGTTTTGCGTGCTGGCCGAGGCCAACCTCGCTAGGCTGCAAGCACTGCTGACGGGACTCGACGAAGCCTGGGAAAGATTGCCGGACGGGGCTTGCGTCACGGTTTTGCCAGTCGACGCCAAATAACGGAGGATGTTGATTCGCTGATGCGCCGTTTACTACTGCTCTTACTCGGAACTTGGCTCCTCGCCGCGGCAACGTCGGCCGGGGCCGCCGAAGTTTTGATTCCGACCGACAAGGTCGCGGGCAACGGCGACGGCAATTTTTATCTCTTGGCGATCGGCGTTTCGCAGTTCGTCGACGACTTCTGGCCGCCCTTGAAATACACGGCCGCGGACGCCGACAAGGTCGCGAAAAGCCTCGGCCAAGGCACCGAGCTGAAGCTCGTGACGGTGAAGCTTACCGACGCGCAGGCGACGCGCACCGCCGTCTGGGCGGCGCTCGACAAGATTCGCAGCCGGGCCACCGCGCGCGACACCGTCGCCGTTTACATATCGAGCCACGGCACCTTGGCCGAAGCGAGCAACGGCGAGCTGGAGAAGGTCGTCGTCTTGAACGACACCAAGAAGGATCTGGCGCTGAAGACCGGCCTCGCGCATAGAGAGCTGGTCGATTGGCTCGAGGGTCTGCCGTCGCGCCGGAAACTCTTGATCTTCGCGACCTGCCATTCCGGCGTCGGCAAGTCCCGCCTGTCGCCGAAGATCGAACGCATGCTGAGCTCCGCCAAAGGCGCGACCTTGGCGCCGCTGGCCGACGTCTCCGAAGGCGCGCTGATCTTGGCGGCCGCGGCCAAGGGCGAAGCTGCCCGCGAGGACGACAAGCTCGGGGGCGACATTTACACGCACTTTTTGCTCGAAGGCTTGCGAGTCTACGACCGGAATCACGACGGCGTTGTCACCGCTCTCGAGGCCCACGACTATGCCAAAGAAAAGACCTACGCCTTCACCCAAGGCCGCCAACGGCCGACGGCCGACGCCCGTCTAATCGGCGACGCCGACGTGCCGCTTACGGGCGTGCGCAAGCGTTCCGGCCTGCCGGTGCTGGAAGCTTACGACGAAGGCCTTGCAGGCTTCGAGGTGCAGGTCGACGGCGGCACCAAAGGCCGGTTGCCGCTGGCGTTCCCGCTCGACCGGGACGGCAGCGTCGTGGCGCTCTATGCCCCGGAATCCGGGAAAAAACTCGCGGAATACCAAGTCGACGCCCGCCTCGGGCAAACGGTGACGCTCGACGAAGTGATGGCGGCGCCGCCTTTCGACGTCGGTTTCGGCGTCGGCCAGGAGACTTGGACCGATTCGGCATTCGGTCGCGTCGCCGGGGCACAGAAAAAAGCCTACACCAACCTCGCCGCGAAATATCATTACCAAGAGTTCTTCGGTGGCCTGAATCTTAGGGTTCGGCAGCGCGGAGAAGAAAGCGACGTCCGTTCGGGCCTCGACTCGACGGTTCACTATCAAACGGTGCTGGCCGCCTTCGGCTACGACTGGCAGCTGGCGCACACGTGGCATTTGGTTGGCGAGGGAAATTTCGGGCAGGAAAGCCTGTCGGTCTCCTTCGCCGACGAAGGCGGCGAGGCCGCAGAGTTCTCCGACTCGGCGCCCGTTTTGGGCGTCAAGGCCAGCGTCGCGCGTGAGCTCGGCGTCGGCCTCCAGCTTAGCCTTGAGGCCGGACGCCTCGCGGGCAAGCACCACTTCGAAGCACTTGGCAGCTTGAACGCCGACCGGCGCTATTTCGGCGCGAGCTTGAATTACCTGTTTGGCGGCGTCGGCCGGAGGGTTTCATGGTGAACGTCAGAAACTTGGGATTAGCTGCCGGCTTGGCCGGGCTGCTCGCCACGAGTGGTTGCAGTAGCACGAAACTTACGGGCACGGCCCCCGTCGACGGCTATAACGGCCAGTCGCTCTTGACGCTGGTCGGCTTTACGGGCTCCGTCGTGCGTACCGAGAAGCGTTTCGCCGGCTACAGCAAGACGGCGCGGCGCATCAGCCTCATCGACCCGAGCGGCGAACGCGAAGTCTGGGGACGTCAACTGGACGGCGCCTACGACTTGACGATGCCGCTCCCCAACTATAGCGGCGTGGCGCTGCTGCAGGGCAATACGCTGTCGCTCGCGAGCCCGGACGCCATCCGGACGTTCACGCCGATCGAGTTCGACGTCGGCTATTTCGCGCGGGCGCAGAACGCCGCGACTTACGTCGCCGTCAGCCAGGACGCGACCAAGTTCCACGTCATCCGTCAGCTCGCGGGCGGCGACTGGCAAGAAGAGACGATCTTGAGCCCCTGGGAAGACGAGAGCGGCTATTCGGCGCCCCCCGCCGAGGAGCCACCTCTGGCCGTGGCGCTCTTAAGCGGCGACGGCTCGCAGATGGTGCTCTTTAGGCCCGCCGACGGCCGCTACGCCTACTTTCGGGCCGCCGACGCCGGCCAGAAGATAGAGCCCGACGCGGTCGGACTGTGCCCAGGCGATGGCGACGGCACGCCGGGGCGCGCCAATTTCCGCACGATCGCCTTCGACGACGGACAAAACCTCGTTTATACCGGCGACAAACGCGGCCGGATCTCGGTCTTCGACCCGAAGCTCGAAACTTGCACGACGGTGGCCAACCGCCCGGTGCTGAACCTCGGCGACGGCCTCGCCTTGACCGACATCAACGTCGTTTCGGGGGGGAAGGTCTTGGTGACTCAAGCCGGAGCGCGGGCTCACTCCCTGTCGGTGACGGCCGCCGGCTTCCAAGACGTGGTTAGCTACACCGGGCTCTGCGATTATCCGCTTGGCGCCTTACCGGCCGGCAAGGACTCGCTCGCCGTCGTTTGCTTCGCCCCAGAAAACTTCGACCCGGTCGCCGAAAAAAGCACGGCCCCGGCCAGGGTCAACTACCGGAGTGTAGCCGTGCAGCTCGTCAACGTCGCCACGGGGCTCCCGACCAAGACGCTGCCGCTGGCGCTCGACGGCGTCGCCGGCATGGCGCTCGACGGGGACTCGGCCCGCATCTTGACCTTGAAGGACAGCGCCATCGGCGTCCTCGACGTGCTCGACTTGAAGACCGGCGCGAGCCACAGCAAGAAGGGCCTCTTCCTCGGCGGCATCTTGGACTAGGACGGGCGACCCGTGATAAGAGGGGAGGGTGAGCGACGCCCTGCCCGAATACGCTGATTTCGTCAAAGCCGCAGAGAAGGCCGACATCGTCGCCTTGTGCGTGCCGCTGGCGTTCGACCACGAGACGGCCGTGACGCTCGCCGACCGGTTCGTGAATGAAGAGCACTTCTTTCTCCTCGAATCGGCGGCCGCCGGACCGAACGCCAGGCACTCGTTCCTAGGTTTCGATCCGCTGTGGATCTTCCGTTACGAGTTCAAGGGCGGCGGCCAAAACCCGGTCGCGGGGCTCCGCGCCGCGGTGGCTCGACATAAACTGCAATCCGTTTATCCGCCCGGCACGCGCCTGGGCGGCCCCGACGTCGCCGCGATGGGTGGGGCCGCGGGCTATTTTTCGTACGATGTCGCCCGGGCGCTTGAGCCGAGTATCGGCCAGACGCCGCCGAAGACCTTGGGCCTGCCGGACGCCTTTTTCTTCGTGCCGAAGAACTTCCTGATCCTCGACCATTTGGCGCGGCGCCTTTTCGTGACGCGCAACGTCTTGATCGGCGAGCGCACGGACCAAGGCTTGAAACGCGCCTTCGATGTCGAAATGCAGGCCCTGAAGGGCGTGCTGAAGCGCCTGACGGCGGTGCACAGCCCGTCGCCGCTGAAGACCTCCGACCGCCCCGTCGATTACGATGCCCTGAAGGCCGCCTTCACCCAGCAAGAGTTCGAGGAGCGCGCCCGCCAGTGCCTGGGCGAGATCAGCGCCGGCGAAATCTTCCAGATCCAAATCGGCAACCGCCTGAGCCTCAAGACTGAGGCGCGACCTTTTGACATCTTCCGGCACCTCCGGATGATCAACCCGTCGCCTTACATGTTCTTCTTCAAGTTGGGCGAGCATCACATTCTCGGAGCTTCGCCGGAGATGATGGTCAACGTCCAGGGTCGGCACATGACGCATCGCCCGATCGCCGGCACGCGCCGCCGCACCTGGCAGCCGCAGAAGGACCAAGAAATGCGCCACGAGCTCGTCACCAGCGAGAAGGAGCGCGCCGAGCACGTCATGCTCGTCGACTTGTCGCGGAACGACATTGGCCGCATCGCCGCGCCGGGGTCGGTGAAGGTGGAAGAGTTGATGACGGTCGAAGAATACAGCCACGTCTTCCACATGGTGAGCCAAGTGACCGGCGAGTTAGCGACCGGCAAGGACGCCTTCGACGCCATGATTTCGAGCTTTCCTAACGGCACAGTCAGCGGCGCGCCGAAGATCCGGGCGATGCAGCTGATCAACGAGCTGGAGAAGGTGAGCCGGGAGTTCTATGCCGGCAGCCTTGGGCTTTTCGATTTTCAAGGCAATCTCAAATCGACGATCTTGATCCGTACCATCCACGTCGCCAAGGGCGTGGCGTCGACGCAAGCGTCGGCCGGCATCGTCTACGACTCGGTGCCGAAGGACGAGTGGGCGGAGACGAGAAGCAAGATGGCGGCTTGCCTCTTGGCGATGCAGAACACGCATTGATTGTGCCTGTGGCAGCCATAGGCCCTATGAATTGTGCAAGGGTCGGCATTCAAGGCTACGACTGGGGCTTCAATCCCTCACGAGGAGACTCCCATGGCTAATACCCCTTCGACGCCTTTGGCCCGCCGCAGTATGCTTAAAGCTACGTTCGGCGCTCTCGCCGGCGGCACGGCGCTGCTCGCCGCCCGCCAAGCCGCCGCCTGCGCCGCCGCGACGCCGGCCCAAACCGAGGGCCCGTTCTTTCCCGTCACAGCCCAAGCCGACCAAGATTGGGACCTGACCGTCATCCCCGGGCGGCGCGCCGCCCCGCTCGGCGAGGCCGTCTACGTCCTCGGCCAAGTCACGAACGAACAGTGCCGGCCGGTCGCCGGGGTCAGCGTCGAGATCTGGCAAGCGTGCGCCTCGGGTCGCTACAACCACCCGGGCGACACCAGCGGCCTGCCGCTCGACCCGAACTTCCAGTATTGGGGGATCGCGATCACCGACGCCACCGGCAACTATAAATTCAAGACGATCTTGCCCGGCGACTACCCGGCTGATGACACCTGGCAACGCCCGCCGCACATCCACTTCAAATTGCACAAACGCGGCTTGCACGAGCTGACGACGCAAATGTATTTCGCCGGCAATCCGCTCAACGATGACGACCTGATACTCCGCAACGTGCCGGAGGACCAGCGGGCGTCGGTCGTCATCGAAATCGCCGACGCCAACCCGACGGCGGGCTTGGACCTCCGTTCGTGCCGTTTTGATTTAGGCATGCGCCGCGTCTGAATGAGCTATACTGTCGCTTGGGCCCTCTAAAGGCCCAGGAGACGGCATTGGCGAACGACGAGATCTTCAGCGGCAAGTTTCGGATCGCGTACCTGGTCACCAAGACTTTGGCGCTCTACGCCGGAACGTACTTGTTGTGCTTTTTCTGGCCGCTGTTTCTCACCGGCATCCTGGCACCGCCCGTCAACACGCAAGCCGAAGCGTTAGCGGGCGTGCTCTTGGCGCCGCTCGGCTTCTTGATCCTTGGCATCGCCATGGGCCTCGCCGCGGCGATCACGCACGTCGTGCTTTTGGCGGTCGCCGCGGGCCTTGCTTACGCGTTCTTCCCGGCCTCGGCCTCCGACCCGCTGCGCGAGCTTCTGGTGATTTGGACGCCGCTTTTGATCGGTGCCTATGCCCTCGGAATGGGCGCGGGCGTCCGCCGGCAACTGCAAAGGTTCTGAGCTGTGGCTAATCTTCAGCCATAAAACCGGCCGATCGCGGCCGAAGCCTCAGTGCGGAAAATGCATATAACCAGCTAAAAACAATGGTAAATCACGAAAGTTCGGCGGCGCCTCGAAAGTTGGCACTATCCGTGGATTACAGCTAGGGAACCAATTGTTTTCTGGCTGTGGAGTGCCCTATGTCGTCGCTACGCGCCGCTCTGATCGCAAGCACGGTTTTGGCTTTGCCCTCGCTAGGGCTTATCAGCTGCAGCTCCGAAGAGCGCGGTTCCAGCTCGGCGGTCAACGCCGTGGCGGACGCTCCGGCCTCGGCCCCGGCCCCCTTGCTTCTCGGTCAATCACAACTAGGCCTCTATAAAGCGGCGTTGCCGAAGGTGGCATACCCCGCGCTGCAGCGCATCTTGGACGACTCGTCGACCTTCTGGTACGACGACCAGTCGATGGTGCCGTCGTATCAAGACTCCGTCGGCGACAACTCGGGCACGCCGATCGGCGCCCGCGCCAACGCGACCGCCAAGGGCATCATCGTCCCTGAAGGCAAGAAATTCTTCGACGACAAGGGCCACTGGTCCTTCCCTTTCGGCCACACGGCAGGCACCGACAACTCGTCGAACGTCGTCGTCGCCAATTTCTTGAGCCTCCCTGCCGGCGACGCTGGTCAAACGCTGCCGATCGCCTTTAGCACCATCGACGACAACAACGCCCGCGGCGGTTTGGGCCTCCACAAATGGACCTGGATCTACCCGAAGGGCACCGTCGTCGGCGAAGCCATCTTCATCAAGGACGCGAACGGCAAGCTCTTGCCGACCGAGATCCGGATTCGGACGCGTTACCTGAGCGGTTGGGCGACCAACGCCTTCCGCCCGTTCCCTGAAGCCCAAGACTTGGCGCGCGCCGTCAAGGCCGCTCGCCCGAACTGGGAGTCGAACGGTCAACTCAAAACGCTGGTCGGCGGCCTCGAATCCGACAAGGCGTTGACGCCGAAAAACCTGACGTCGACCGCCTTCAAAGGCACCTTTTCGCAACAAGGCGCGGTCGATGAACTGCCGGAGTTCGGCGACGACGACTTGGTCCGCGAGCTTTTGACCAAGACGGTCTTCGCCTCCGCTTACGACAAAGTTTGGAAGCAATCGGGCGGACTGACGACCTTCGCACCGACCACCAAGGCCTTGCTCTCGATCGTACCCGCGAATAATTTCTCGGGCGTCATCGGCGTCAACGAAGAATCGTGCTCGCGCTGTCACAGCCAAGCGGGCCGCGCGCTGGAAACATTCGAGCCGCAAACGGCGCTCTACGGCGACATCTGGGGCGAGGACGAGATCTTCTCCTTCCACCCGTATGATCCGGCCCGTTACGGCACCTTCAACAACGAAAACCGTCGCGTTCGCCCCTTGTTGAAAGACATGGTCGTGCCCTATAACTCGTCGAAGCATTCCGCCGATCTCTACAAGGCGCTGCACTGAGAGTTAGCCGATCATGAAGTCGCCCCTGGTCCCCGGCTCCATCTACAC
>JAYWBY010000753.1:0-2808 GCA_043781115.1 Pseudomonadota bacterium | reverse complement strand
CTTCGTCGTCGCCGCTGAAGACGGTATTGTACTGAGCTTCCGTGAGCGTGAAGGAAATCTGGAAGACGCCGTCGGCAAGTGGGACTTTGGCGAAAGCTTGCGCCGGCACGGCGATCAGGTCGGAACCCGTTGCGCTGCGGTAGAACGTGAGCTCGAGCTTCGCCGGACCAGCCAGCGGTTTGCCGGTGCCGTCGACTAGGCGTCCGCTATACGACAAGGCGAACGGCGTCGCGCCGAAGCTCTCCGGCGAAGCCAGGAGGATCGACGTCATTAATAGAATGGCGAAACGAATGCGCAATTACGACCTACAGGGAGTGGTTCCTCCTCTAGATCGCTATATATGACCTTTAGCTTGAGCGAATTCTTCAAGGTCGCGCAGACTTCCCAATTTTATTTGTCAAATCAATTTGTTACAATCTCATCGCAAAACCAAAAGGCCGCTTCTCCAGACCCTCTTAAGGCAGGAGAAGCGGCCCTTTCGGCATAGCCGTCGCGGCTGGCCGTTCAGTGCGCCGAGCAGTGCCCCGTTTCGTTGTCGAAGAAGCAGCCGACTTGATCGTCGCATTCGGAGCGTTGGTTCTGCTTGCGCTCGCAGGCGCTCGCCTTCGAGTTTTGCACCACGGACTCTGGCCCCGATTTGGCCGACATCGTGGTGGTTTCGCAGGCCGCCAGGCCGAAACTGGAGGCCACGAGCAGCGTCGTGGCTATCGAACGAAAGGAAATCATAGCTTCCTCCTAAGGCCGTCGGTTGTTGGGGAGTCTACTTCCAGAATACCTCAGGACTCGCGAGCGGCGTTAGACGTGGTCCGAATTCTCGTTGACAGGCGCGGGCGTCGCCCCTAGAATTCGCCCGCCTCATTTTGTATCCATCCGTAAAGATTTCCGAAAGGTCATTTTATTATGGTTCTCCGTAGCTGGCTGGCCGCCGTCTCTTTCGCCGTCGTCATTTCCCCCGCCGCCTTGGCGCAGACCGAAGCCAAACCGGCGCAGGCGCGCACCGGCGCCCAGCTCCGCATCGACTCGGTCGGAGCCAAGACTCAGGTCGAAGGCAAGACGACCGCCCAATCGCAAAGCCTCAATCTCGCGACGGCTCGCTTCGGCTTGACCGGCGACTTGGCCGAACAACTTTCCTACACGCTGCGCCTGAATCTGCGTTCCGCCGCCAACTTCGGCGCCGACCGCAACACGCCGGACGGGGGCCTCGCCGCGCTCGACCGCGCCTACATCGAACACCGCCTCATCCCGAACCTGGCGCTGAAAATCGGTCGCATGCCGATGTTCGCGGGCTCGATCGAAGCCGACTACAGCAGCATCGACCAGTACATCTACTCCTACGTTAGCGACTCGGTGGTGAAGATCACGCCCATCACCAGCGGCTTTGATCTCACCTATACCTTCGGCACGCAGTCGATCTCGCTCGACGCCTTCAATGGCTTCTACGACGGCAATACCGAGAAGAAAGGCGCCGAGCAAGGCGAGAACATGAGCTACGGCATCGGCTACCGCGGCAACTTCGCCGGCGGCATGGTCAAGCCGATCATCAGCTACGACCGTTTTTCCCGCATCAGAAACGGGGTCGGCGCGACGCGCGACGACAAGGCCGTCTACACCGCCTACGCCGTCGGCACCCAAGTCAGCGTCGCCGGCGCCGACATCGATCTCGAATACGACGCTTTGAACAAGCCGAAGTTCGACCTCTTCCTCCTCGACGACAAAAAGGCGACCTACGGGACGACCTACCTCGAGCAAAAGACGTCGGGCATCATCGCGCAGGTCGCTTTCAACGCCACCGCCGTGCACCTTCGTCCCTTCATCAAGACGACCGCGGACACCGAGAAGACCGACGGCGAGCAAACGTACAAGGCCGCGCGCAGCGCCCTTGGCGTCGAGTATCGTCCGGGCCCGAAAGGCTTCCGCTACCATGTCGTCGCCACCGACTTGAAGGACGACGCGACCAAGTTCGACGCCGTCACGAGCAAAGCGAAAACGACTCAAACGAAGACCCGTCAGTACATCGTCGGCGTCGCCGCCAAGATGTAAGACTTCGCGGTTCGGTGTCCAGACCTTGGACATCCGACGCCTGTCCCGGGCGGCGGGATAAAGCGGCAAATCTCCTGCGAATCAGCCGTTTAGCAGCCCCAGCCGACCTTGGCTGGGGCTTTGCTTTTGCTGGCGGTGGGAGACTCTACTTTGCGCCGCGTTGCCGCCATAACACTGCTGCTTTTCACCGCCTGCACCTCGCGGTTTCCTGGCCGTACCGCCTTGCGTCTCAATGACCATTTGCCGCCGCCCGCTTCCGCGGATGCGATCGAGCAGGCGCTTCAGACTTTCGCCATCGATCAACCTCGGGGCGTCTCGGCGCCAATATACGACGAGACGCTGAAAGACCGCGGTCTGACGAGTTGGTCTCCGCTTGCCGGCGACGTCTCGGTGTCGATCGGCAAATCGGCTTTCGCCAGCTGGGCGCTCCTCGGGTCGACCTTGGCTCACGAGCTGGAAGTCCACGGCCGCCAGAATCTCCTGGCGATCTCGGTGAAGGAAAACCTCGGCATAGCCGCAAGGCGCCAAGCCGAACGCGAAGCCTACATTTACGAAATCGAACAAGCGCGGCGCTTCGGCTTGTCGGACCGGGAAGTCGCCAACATCGCTGCGACGCTCGCCGCGCTCGACGGCACGGTCGCCGAGTGAGCAGTCTTACCAGCCGATGCCTAACGCGAGGTTGATAAAAGTCACCGTCGGCGTTCCCTCGAGCTTATGCACCATGGTACGCACGTGGTCCCGGTCCTCGTCGGCCAATTCTTGACCGAG
>JAYWBY010000752.1:0-2810 GCA_043781115.1 Pseudomonadota bacterium | reverse complement strand
TTGGGGGACAGCTACTTGAGTGGCCAAAAGGGCCACAAAAAGCATCGTCGTCAGGGTTCTGAAAAACCGCATACCTTCTCCCAATACTTAAGCCGTATCCCTGTGTTATATCGGCAAAACCCGCGAAAACTTTAGCTATTTCCGAGAACTGGAGGCTTTCATTGACGATTTGCCGAGGCATTTCGCGGTATAATGAAGCATCCCTGCCCTTCGTTCAATCCCCATCATATCACGACTCTTTCGCTTCCCTTCGCGGAGGTCCCGTTGCTCAAGCCCATGCTTTTGGCTCTTGTCGCGTTGGCGCTGGCTAGGCCGGCCGCCGCCGTCGAAATCAAGACGGTGACGACCCCGTTCGTCCGCACGAACAACGCTTTGAACCGCATGCGAGTCGATCCGAAGGGCCGCTTTCTAGCTTACGTCAACGACGATGGCGTCGGCCTTTCCGTGGTCGACTTGAAGACCAAGGCCATTTACAATGTCAGCGACGCCCAAGTCGGCGCCTCGTTCTTTTGGTCTCCCGACGGCTACCGCCTGATTTACCGGGAGCAGGCTTTGACCGCCTCGGGCGAGGTCGCCAGCGAGTTGAAGGCTTTCGACTGCGTGCTGACGCGCAGCGTCTCGCTGGAGAAGATGCCGTTCGCCACGGGCATTCTGACCTTCGACCCCCGCGACCTGCGCATGCACCTGATGAGCGCTAAGGGGATTCGCACCAAACGCATCTATTTCCCGGACGAACGCTTGGCTCGCTGGCAGGTGGCGCAACGCAGCGAGTCCGGCAAATGGCTGGCGACGCAGGCCGGGATTCTTTGGGTGACGCAAGGCGGCTATGCGATGCGTAAAGTCGAGGACGACAATTCGGGACTGGACTCTTTTGACATTTCGCCGGACGGCGCCACGATCGCTTGGGCGAGCAAGGGCGGCCGCGTTTACACCAGCAAGAACGGCAAGGCCCCGCACTTCATCGGCTTCGGCCTAGACCCGCGCTGGCATCCCGAGAAACCGCAACTCATCTACGCCGGCGCGCGCATGGTCGGTAACAAGGCGGTCAATTACGACTTGCGCGTCGCCGACGCCAACGGCGCTGGTAAATTCCTGACGTCGACTCAGTTCAGCGACGAGCGCTGGCCGCAGTGGCATCCGAAGGGCAACCAGATCATTTACACCGTCGGCAAGACGACCGACGTTTACTTGGCGGAATTCAAACAGTGAGTTTGCTCGTGCTCGCCGCCACGGTGACGTTGCTGAAGGGCGATTTGCCGCAGGCGGCCAAGGTTGCCAAGCTTGGCCAATTCCTGGCGCCGAAGCCCGACGAAGTGTTGGCGTTGGACGCCGCCGAGCTGCGCGATTTGAAAGGACGGATCCCTCCCGAGCGCTTGCGCGGCAAGATCGAGGTCAAGCCGCCGAAAGGCGTTTGCTTCACCATCCAACGCTCCGAAGCGAGCGAGGACGTCTACGTCTGCAAGCGTCAGTTTGTCGGCTTCACCTACAACGACCTCGACAAGGACGGGCGGCTACATTGGAAAATCTCGACGGGCGAAGGCGACTTCGGCACCGAGGTGTTCTGGCGCTCGCCGTACCGGGTCGCCATCACGACGCCTTTCGACCAAACGTTGAACGATCCGCCGGTCTATAAATTCATCGACCGCTGCGAAGCGAAGGTCGGTGAGGGCGTCCGCCGCATCACCGTGCATCTGATCACCGGCGAAAACTGGGTCATCCGCTTCCCCGCCACCGACGTCCTGCTCGAGCAGCCGGACCCGTTGCCGAACCTCTACATCGTGCAGGTGGCCACCAAGCGCAGCGTCAAGGACGCCGCCGAGGATAAAAACCGCGAGGAAGCCCAGGAAAAAGAGAAGGAAGAAAAGAAAGAGAAAGAGGACGAAGAAGGCGAAGGAAAGGCTCAGGGCGCTCCCCCGGCTCCAGCCGCCAAAATCGCACCTCAAGAGAGTGACGACCGCAGCGAATGGTCGCTCTCCCGCCGTGGTTCTTTTACGATGAACGCCTCGAACTTTCAGCCGTTCGGCTCCGTCGCGCCAGGCATGAAGGGCGAGTGTCGCTACAACTTCCACGGGTCCGAAACGGACCCGGACACCGGTCGGCTCGAGTGCCACGACGTCGACGGCTTCAAGCAGGTTTACATGCCGCTGACTTGTATTGGGGAGTTAGGGTCGAAAAAGTGAAGAGATGCCCGTACGGCCGCTGCGGCCCCTTCACTTAGCGGCCGTCCGGGCATCTCTTCATTTCACTGAAATCATTGGATTTTCTACTTTTTCACTCACGAAACCCCTAAGACCCTCCGATCTCGAAGGATGCGGAAATTACGCCCTTTAATCGCGGTCACCCCCCTCCTGGCCTGGTCCTTTTGGACGGCTTCGGTGGCGCGCGCACAAACGGCGGCTGATCCCGTTGCTCCAGATCCGTCGGTCAACTCGGTTGTCGACAACGACCCGATCCCCTCGGCGCGCGCCTCCGGCATGGCCGACGCCCTTTCGACTTCGTCCGACGACCTCGACGCGGCGTTCCACAACCCGGCCGGCATCGGCGGCTTGAACGTCTCTAAGCGGAACAACAACTGGATCCGAAAACTCTACTTCCCGCTCGCCTCCGTCGGCGCGAATAGCAACACCCGCCGACTTTATAGCGACGTGAAGAAAGAGGGTGGCACCAACGACAGCGCCATCGGCAAAGCCATCATCGACGCCAACGGCGGCGACCGGCAATACGCCCGTGCCACGATGCTCACCGGTCTGGTCCTCGGCCGGACGATGGTCGTGCCTTTCAACGACATCCAACTGGCGGCGACGTCGCGC
>JAYWBY010000751.1:0-2813 GCA_043781115.1 Pseudomonadota bacterium | reverse complement strand
GCCTCAGCTTTTCCGGCACGACCCCCGTCGAAAATGTCAACGTCATCAAGGGAGCCAACGCCGCCAGCTACCCGAACTTCGCGAGTTACACGGCAAAGGTCGTCCCCGGGTTCCTAAAAGAATTCAGCACGGCGACCATTCCCCTGGCGCAACTGAAAGCCATGCGCCTGCTCCGCGGCAACGACATCATTCGTTACAACGATCCGCTCGACCGTTTCGACATTGTCGGTGAAATTCTCTATGACTACTATAGCAGCCCGGTAACCGCGCACGAACTGACTGGCGTCGGCGCTTTGCTCGACGTTCAATACGAGGGCAACAACGACGGGGCGAAGCTGCATTTGGACAATAGCGCTGGAGCCAAGCTGTTGAGCGGTCAGCAGCTGTCGGAACGGCGAGTTCATCCGGTCGCGGACCTGACCCTATGGTGCTTCCAGGACTGCCCCAAGGGCGGCCTGACCAAAGCCGACTTGCAGGCGGCGAGAGACGGCACGCCGTCGTCGGCCTCCTATCTCACGACCCAGGCCGCGGACGTCTCGCAAATGATCCGGTATGTATACGTCGCCTCGACGGGCTTGCTGATGGACATCGACCACGGCAACATGGCGGTGACCGCCGATTTCCAGTTGACGAACGACCCGGCGGCGATTTCCAGCGGCAAACTTATCGCCGACGCCGCCCACCAGACACTCAGCGCCGATACGCAGTACTTCAAGACCCTGGCGAGCGACCAGA
Organism: Pseudomonadota bacterium; assembly: GCA_043781115.1. Taxonomy (GTDB): domain Bacteria; phylum Bdellovibrionota_B; class Oligoflexia; order Oligoflexales; family CAIYRB01; genus CAIYRB01. The sequence continues at coordinate 2,078 of JAYWBY010000751.1, read as the reverse complement.
CCTACTACATCTGGGGGACCGGACACGCCAACAGCATGAAAGAGATTCAACTGGTCGACTCCCAGCAGAAAACCGTGACCTTCGCCGCACCGGCAGTCATCGTCTACGAACACACCAAGGACAAAGACAGACAGGGACTAGCCGACTCGCCCTTCTACGGCGCGCAATACTTTCTGACCGTTCAGCCGTGGGGCGCTATCCAGGGCGTGCCCCAGGCGATGGACGCAAACAAGAACGTCGCACCCGGATTCAGCTTCATGGACGGCGTCAAAATCGGCGACTACAAGGTCAAAGCCGGCAGCGTCGAGGAGCACCTGCCTGAGGTCGCCGTCGCGGGCTGTGACAAAGTCGAGGTAGGCACTCCGCCGGAGCTGCCGACGGATGCGCTCTTTGTTGATCCGAAACTCAAGGCAGCGCCGGAGCTGACGTCCGCGCCGGCGGTCGTCGGGGGAGTATTGGTCGAATGAGTCGAGTCGTCGCTAGGGATTGGTCGTCGGCGTCGGCGGTAGCCTAGGCGTGCTCGTTTCCCGTCCGCCTGCGGCGTGGGCGTGGGCACCCTACGATCACGTCAAAGCTTGGACGTCGACGTAGGCCGTCGACACAGGCGTCAGCGTCGTGGACGTGGACAGGCGCGCGAAATGTCCGCGCACTGGCAATGCTGCGGGGTAGCGCGCCGACGCCGACGCACTATCGATGCCGTTGGCACCGGGATTGTATTCCCTGACGACGAAGCCGTTGGCATCCCTGAGAATTTGGTGCTCGAGGCCGAAGGCGTGACCGGCCTCGTGCGAGGCGGCTTGGGCTACGTATTCGACTGCGTTGCCGAGCGTGCTCGAAAAGACGAACACCAAAGGTGCCACTCTGAAATTCACGCCGTGGATGGCGGCGACGATGTACCCGCACTAGGTAATCACGCTGAGGCTCGCCTTTGCCGCGAAACGCTTGAAGCCCAACCCTGCCTCACGGCAAGGTCGGGCCAAGGACTATCTCAAAGACGCGCTCAACTTACATCGAGCAGGTCGAACCTTCCGGCGGGTCCACGAAGCCTTGGGCTTTCAATGCGCCCTGTTGGCAGCCGTTCATGAAGCCTTGGCAAGCCTTCGTCTCAGGGTTGTAAAGTACGCCGGCGTTCATCGTGCACATCTGATGGCCGCCACCAGGCAGAGCCGGGACGATGCTGAGGCCGGAAGCGAGGTCTTTCTTGCTGCTGATTTCTTTGCCTTGAATGCGGTCATAGGCTTTCGTCGAGAGGGAGGCTGAGTAGCCGTCGGCCTTTTTCGTGACAGTCAGCTGGCTCAGGGCGCCGTCGACCGGGCGTTGGTCCTCTTTGCAGGAGATCGACTTGATTTCTTTGCTGACGGTGTTGCGTTTGAAAGTGCAAGCCATCTTGGCGCCGATGCTGGTCGTGCTGTCGACTTCGCGGCCGTTCAAGCGGTCGTAGAAGTTCGTGTGCAGCGACACGGTGTAGGTCGCATTGGCGTTCTTCGCCCATTTCAGTTCTTGGAGATCGCCATCCACGGGGCGGGAGTCCCGGCTCATGGTCAAGGCTTTGGGATCTTGCGCGGCGACGGCCGATTCGGTCGAGGAACCGTTGTCGTGCGCGGTGTTGCAAGCGACAAGAAAAGCGACGGCGGCCAGTGAGGACAAAAGAACCTTCATGTCGAACTCCTCTAGGGAAACGTTGTCGTTAGATGCAGGCTGTGATTGCACCGAGCGTGCCAACGCTGTCCTGGGATTTTCTTCAATAGTTCTATAGATCTGGCCATCGGGCCAGCAATCTCTCGACGCTTGTCGTCGAATGAGGTGACAGTCGCTCTGCTGTCTCGCGCCAGGACATCCTTGAGGTCTCCAATGCACATGCGCGAAAGACTGGCGCGAACGCCGTCGTCCACTCCCTTAGCGTCCTCAGCTTCGCCGTGGAAAAGGCCTGTGCTGCAGTCCTGATGCGGTTGCTGCTTAAATACCGTTTCGACGATAAATGGGCTTGCGGAAAGCAGGGAGGGATTTGGCTTAAGGACGCGGAGCGAATTTGCGTCCTGGTCGATAAAATAGATCCACCCGTTGCTCGTGGTCGCGAG
>JAYWBY010000750.1:0-7878 GCA_043781115.1 Pseudomonadota bacterium | reverse complement strand
GACATAGAGCCGGAGGTAGCGAAACATCAGTTGCCGACCCCCGAGAACTTGAGGCTGCCACGTTTCCAAACGATCCGGTGCAGGAACGCCAAAAGAGCGATCCAGATGACCAGGATCACCATGCCTCGGGTCCAGTCTTCCACGGCAACCTTGCCCATCATCGTCAGCACGGGGAACGAGACCAGGTAAGGGAACGGGGTGTAAGGAATAATCGCCTGAGCGCGCTCGGGAAAGAGCGCAAGAGGCAAGAGCGCGCCGCCAAGGAGCCGCGTGCAGAACATCAGCATGACGCTCAGGCTCCAGATGTTGTCGGCCCAAAAGGCCACCATCTCGATGCAACTGACCATGAAGAAGTTGAGAAGACTCGCGACCATCGCGGCTAAAAGTCCCAGTGCCAAAGAGCTCGGCGAAACCTGGAGTTCGGCGGGGAAGCCGACGATCAGAGCGTAACCGACCACGACGATCAGCATCTGCCCGGCGGCGACCGTGACCGTCGCCAAGGTCGACGAGTATTTGTAGAGAAAAAAGGGCATTGGAAAGATCAAGTATCTGGTCAGAGTCCCAGAATAGATCTCGGTCGAGACGAAGCCCGGATCGTGGGACCTGGTGATGTTCTCCGTCAGCGGCACCAAGACGTAGTAGAAAATCATCGCCTTGAAGGTGAACCCTTGAAAGGTCGCTTCGCCGCTGTGTTCGTAGATCGCCTTCCAGAGAAAGTAAGCGATGGCGATGTTGGCGAAGAGAACGCCGATGAAGCGGAACCAGAATTCGAAGCGGTAGGCGAACGTCCGCCGGAGCTCAAGCGACAGCACCTGCTTGGCGACGTTGAAGTTGAGCTTGAGCGTCGCCAAGCCGGAAACGGCGCTCACTGCATGCCTCGGCGCATGATCGCTTCGATGATCGTGCCGATGTCCTCTTCCTCTATAGTGAGGTCGAGGATCTTGAGCTCTTTCAAGAGCAGGGCGGAGACGTCGGTGGCGCGGGCCTGGACGACTTTCACCTTGATCTTGGACTCGTCGGCTTCCTGGATCTCGGCTAGGCCAGGAGCCATTCCCGAGATCATCGTGGCGAGGTCCGTGCCCTTGGCCGGCGGCTTCGCCAATGGCTCGACGAAGCGGGCCGTGACGTTCTTGTGGCGAGCGTAGCGACTGATCACTTCCTTCAGCGCGCCGTCGTAGATCACCTCACCCTCTCGGATGATGACGATTCGCTCGCAGAGCCGTTCGATGTCCTCCATGTAGTGGGACGTCAGGAGCATCGCCGGACGGTTGGCCGTTCGGTAGTCGAGGAGGAATTGGCGGATGGCGCGCTGGGCCGTCAGGTCGAGGCCTATCGTCGGCTCGTCGAGGAAGACGACGCGCGGCTCGTGGAGCAACGCGGCGATCAATTCCATCTTCATCCGCTCGCCTAGGCTCAAGCGCCGAACTTGGGTGGTCAGGAGGTCCTTTACGCCCAAGGTCTCGGCGAGGAAGGCCAACGTGTCGTCGTACTTCTTCCTCGGGATCAAGTAGATTTCGCGCAGCAGCAGCAAGCCGTCGGCGGCGGGGAGGTCCCACCAGAGCTGCTGCTTTTGCCCCATGATCAGCGAGATCTGGCGGCGAAAGGCGTTGGACCGCCCGAACGGGTCAAAGCCAAGGACGCGGACCTGGCCCGAAGTCGGATGTATGATGCCGGCGCAGGTCTTCACCAATGTCGTCTTGCCCGCACCGTTGGCCCCGATCAAACCGACGATCTCGCCTTCGTCGACCTTTAGCGAGACGTTCTTTAGGGCGTGCTTCTCCGTCCACTTCCTGTGGAAGAGAGACTTCAAGGACCCCTTGAGACCGGGGTCCTTTTTATGGATACGAAAGGTTTTTGACAGGCCCTCGATGCGGATCACGGTCTAAGTCGCCGCCTTTACCGCTTCTTCGAACTGGTCGACGGACCGCTTCGACACCGCGAGGCTGGCGCGCCAGAAGTCGGGGTTGCTCAAGTCAGCGCCCAAGTGCTTAGCGGCGACCTCTTCCGCGGTCATGCGACCGGTGTCGCGTAACAAGTTGACGTAGGCTCCGTAGAATTTGTCCTTCAGCTTGTCCTTCTGCGCGTACACTCCCAGGGAGAAGAGGTAACCAAAAACGTACGGGAAGTTGTAGAAGCTCAGGCTCGAAATCGAGAAGTGGAGCTTGCTCGCCCAGAACATCGGATCCATTTCCGACAGCGAATCGCCGTAGAATTCGGTCCAGCTCTCGGTCATCAGCTTCTTCAGGTCGTCGGAGTTCAAGGTCGCTTCGGAGCGGCGGTTGTAGAAGGCCTTCTCGAAGTGAAAGCGCGCCGAAATGTTGAGGATCAGCGACTCGACCTCGCGGGCCTGCGCCCAGGTGAAGCTCAAGCGGTCGCCCGGGCTCTTCGCCGAGGCGAGAAGCGCGTTGCCGACGACCGTTTCACCGAAGATCGAGGCCGTCTCGGCCAAAGTCATCGGGTACATCGTCTCGACGAGCGGCATGTCGCGCATGACCCAGTTGTGAAAGGCGTGACCGAGCTCGTGGGCGAGCGTCTTTAGCTCGCGCATGCCGCCGGAATAAGTCATATAGACGCGCGGATGGCGCGACTTCGGGAACTTCGTGCAGTAAGCGCCGGGGCGTTTGTTGCCTCCGACGCGGGCTTCGATCCAGCGCTTCTCGGCCATCATTTTGACGAACGAACCCATCTCGGGATGGATGGTCGAATAGGCGTCGGCGATCTGGCGAATGGCGTCGTCGAAAGTCGGCTTTTCCCACGTCGAACCGCCCTTGCTAGGACACGGCGCAAAGAGGTCCCACGGTGCGAGCTTGTCCTTGCCTAGGACTTTCGCTTGAAGTTTGACGGCGCGCCGACCGAGGGGCGCGGCTTCCTTCACCGCCGTCATCATCGCGTCGAGCGTGGTGCGCGAAATGCGAGCGGCATGCAGTGGTGCATCCAGGAAATGGACGGGGCGCGTGTGCGAGCGCTTTTTGTAGATGTCGAGACGGCCGCCGGCCAAGGCATTCAGCACCGAGCTGACGGTCTCTTCGTGGGCTTCCCAGCCCTTATTTACGGCGCGCCAAGCGGTCCGGCGCACGTCTTCGCTCGGGTCTTGGGACATCGATTGGGCTTCAGCTAGGCCAATGGTGCGTTTGCCGGAGGGCAAGTCGAGCTCACAAGCGATCGTGCCGGAGAGGTTGTCGTAAAGATTGCCCCAAGCGGTCGGGCCGTTGACGCTCGTCGTGATCAGGAGGTCTTCTTCTACGAGCGACAGGGCTTCGTCTTTGAGCTTCCGCTCTTGGGCGAGCTGGAACTTCTGCGGTGCCGTGTAGGGAGTATCGAGGTACTTCTCGAAAAGGGCGTCGGTCGTCAGTTTCAAGAACTGCTCGACAGCGTTATAGGCACTGGTCAAGCGGGCGTCGATCGCCTGGCCTTTGGCGTAAAGCTTCTTCGCGTCGAGGTTCTTGCCGTCGACGCTCAGCTCGCAGGAGATGAAGGTGTCGACGTTCCAGAGCGTCTTCATCGCTTCCTCGTAAACACGGCGCGCCGTTTGCGCGAGGCTCACGGCTCGCTTACCCTCGGCGGCGTCGAGCGAGCTGGCGCGCGGGACGAACGGCGCTATCTCGAGCGAAAGCACCTCGAGCTCGCCGATCAGGCCCTGGACTCGGTCGATGTCGCCGGTGAGCTCCTTCGAGTCGAGCGACGGGTATTCATCCGAATTGTCCCAGGCTGGGCCGGCATAGTCTTTGGTCATTGAGCTCTTCCTTTGTGCATCCGGACTTCCGAACGGGGCGAAAACTCGCCGCCGGGAAGGCCCCAAGCGAAACGGTAGCCAAGGGCCCCGTCACGGAAGAGGTCGATGCTGATTTCTTGGCGGTAACCGAGGTCGCTGCCCAAATCGCCGAGCCCGAAGGCGAGGGTCTTCCGTTCTTCCCCGGCCGTTTCGTAGCGGCGGAACGACAGCTGGAGCATGCCCGGCGCATTGGTACAGAGCGACCAGAGCGACGGTTTCCCGGTGACATCTGGCGCGATCATCGTCTCTTCCTTGTGGTAGACGTCGCCTTCGTCGCCTTGGGCCTTGAACTTCAAGTTCATGCCGCGGAAGTCGGCCATCTCGCTGAGCTCGAATTCGCCGTCGAAGGGTTGGCCTTCGTGGTTCGTGCCGCGTCCTTTGTAGACGCCAGCGTAATCGCTCAGAAAGCGGAGAGCATCGATCATACTCGGCCTCGTCAGTTTGTTTATTTCCGGTGCTGTACGTCCTGGGGAAATCTATGTCCCTGAATTGAGCCATGCAATAGCTTTCTAAGTAAATAGAATGGCTATCTAATTCGATTACGTCGGGTGTCCCGAATTAGCGCCGGCGGCGGGACTGCAGCTTCTGCCAAGCGGCCCTCGGCGTGAGCTTGACGTAGAAGAGGCCGACGACCGCGAACACGGCGACCAAAATCGCCATGTTCGACGACAGGATGACTCCGGAGCCGAGCCAGACCTTCAGCGACGTGCCGAGGCCGCGCTCGAGCAAGAAGAGGCGAAGAAGGTACATGATGCCGCCGCTCATCACTGCCGCCGAGACGAGGGCAACGAGCGACTTGGTCAGGCGCGCCCGGTCCATCTTCACGCCGTGACCGCGCATCCCGAATATCAAGAGCAAGACGCTGACGCCCTGCGTGATCGAATAACCAAGGGCCAAGCCGACGTGACCGTAGCGGCTGACGAAGAGGTAGTTGACCGTGAAGTTCGAGGCGATGCTGAAAAGGCTGACTTTCAACGCATAACGCGTCCGTTCCATTGCGTAATAGAATGAAGTCATGACCTTCGACACGCCGTAACTGATCAACGCAAAGCTGTACGCATTGAGTGCCGCGGCCGTTCGTTCGGAATCGTGGGCGTTGAACTTACCACTTTGGAAGAGCAGCTGCACCACCTCGAGGTTGTTGACGAGGTAAAACGTGAAGCACGGCACCATCAACCACAAGACTAGTTCGATGGCATTCTGCATTTCGCGCGATGAATTGTCGTTCATCTTGCCTTCTGCCTTGGCCATCGAACGCGCCAAGGCTGGCAAGACCGCGACGCCGATGGCAACGCCGAAGATACCGATCGGGAAGTGCAAGAGCCGGAACGCGGCCGACAGCCACACTACCGAGCCCTCGCCGGCGCTCGTCGCGAAGATCGTGTTGACCATGACGTTGATCTGCCCGGCGCTGGCGGCGATGACCATCGGCCCCATCAGCGCGAAGACCTTCTTGACGTCGGGCGACCAGAGGGGCCGCCGCCGATATTCCCGCCATGCGACGCGGAGCTCCTTGAACACACCTTGTGCCTGCATCAGAAGCTGCGCCAGCCCCCCGAGCACCACGGTGAGCGTGAATCCGGTCACCGTCCGGTCAGCGATGACATCGTCGACCCAAGCCGGCGCGTGCGCAGCGAAATAGTGTGAGAACCACAGCGCACCGGCGATGTTCACCGCGTTGAAGGCGATCGGCGACACTGAGGTCACGAAGAAGCGTCCGCGCTGGTGCAAAACCCCCATCATCACCGCGCCAATAATCATGAAGTAGAGGAAAGGAAATAGTAGTCGCGTCAACCCCGTCGCCGTGTGGATCAGCAGCGTCCGGTCGCTCCCCGCGTTCGTCGTCATGAGGTCGACGATCTGCGGCGCGAAAAGGGTGCCTAACCCGCAAACGACGATCGACACCAAGGTCATCAGCATCAAAGTGTCGAAGAGGAGGCTCCGCGCCCGCACTTTGTCCGACGAGTCGAGCTCGCTGTAGACTTTGGTGAAAGAACTGCCGAGCGCGCCCTCCGCCAGCATCTCCCGCAGCATGTTGGGAATGCGGTAGGCAATCGTGAAACCCTCGGCGAGCGGCGACGAGCCAAAGACCGCGTAAAAGACCCGGTCGCGAACGAGCCCCGAGATGCGGCTGATGAAGGTGCCGGTGGCGAAGAGAGCGCTAGATTTCGCTACCGACAAGCGACCCCCGGACCTTTCAATTGCCGCCAATCGCCTGCTTGAGGGCCTTGCGGCACTGGGCAAGCGGTTCGCCGCTGATCTTCTTGCCGTCGCCGCCGGTCGGAAGAAAGCGCACTTCCCTGGTAAGTTGCGCCACCGACTGCTGGTTGCACGCGGCGCCGAGGTTCACGGCGACCTCCTCGTTGGCCAAGGTCACCGACACATCGAGGTAGCATGGCGGGCTGGATTCCTTGCCTTCGCACCAGCCGCCGAGATCGTGGTGCGGCTTAGCCAGGAGGTCTTGATTGCTCTCGCGGAAACCGGCGATGTCGTCGCCTGTCAGCGCCCGCTCGAACCTAATGCTGCGCTCAGGATAGGGCGACACGGCGTAAAGACCGGACTCGGCCAGGCTTTTGCCGTAAAAGTCGAAGGTGAAGCCCCCGTTCTTCTCGATCAAGCTCAGCGCCAAGCGGTCGGTCGGCGTGACCTCCGCCGCCGCGGTGACGCAGTGAGGAAGGCACGAGATGCTGACCAAGACGACCGCGAAACTCCGAAAGCGCATGCGCAACCCTTGCTGAAGGATTCGGTACTTCCGGCTGATTGTAACTCAGAACTGCTTGCGCACGCCAATGCGGGCAGCGGTGGTGGTCAAATTGTAGGTCCGGTTCGGGCGGGTCGTGTCGACGACGTTCAAGCCGTAGCCGAGATCGTTGTACTCGTTGACGTCGTCGATTTGCACGTGGGCGATCTCGTCCTCGAAGCCCAAGTCCAACCAGACGTTCTCGCGCAAGGCATAAGAGTAGACGACTGAGAATTCACCGAGCGAGGCCGCGCTCCTTTTGAAGGTCTTGCCACCGAACATGCCGTCTTCGCTATAGCCAACCTTGGCAATCGGCGCGGTTGCGGCCGCGAGTTCGAGGGAGTGAAATTCGCCGGCCAAACCAACGAGACCTCCGACTAGCGCCGAATCGATGTAGTGGGCGCTCGAAACGTTGTCGAAGGACGATCGGCGGACGCCGGCTTTCAGGCCGGCGTAGCCATTCAGTTCGCCGAGGAGGAAGTGATACTTGACCACGGTCTGGAGGTTCAACCGCGTGTAAGAAGAACTTTGGGTGGCGGCCGGGCCGCCGCTCGTCTTGACTTGGAAAGCGTCGAAGTCGAGCGCGTTGATCGACCAGTCGCCGCGCTTCACCAAGTAACCGATACCGGCCTGGATGAGGAAGCCGCTGTGGTTCAGGTTTTCTTCCGCGGCAGCGGTGCCGTCGCCGCGCAGCGCGTAGTCTTCGTTCACCGGAACTTGGATGTCTTGGAAGCTGCCGATGCCGGTGCCGCCATGGACCACGACGTTGCTCGGCGAGGCCGGCGCGTCGTCGCTGGCTGTCTTTTTGACCCTCAAACGCGCGGCGTGCTCGGCGCGGGCGCCGTGATTCAAAAGAGCCAGGGAGAAATGGCCGAAGATGGCCAAAACGAAGCTAAAACGCAGGTTTTTCAAGGGCCCACTCCACAAGCGACGACAACTTCCGCATTAGTACCACAACGACAGCAATCAACAGAGCCACAGGAGGATTAAGCCCTCCAACATCCTGCAAGAGCAAAGGGCATTCCATCCGGGATCAGAATTTTGTGCTGTAAGAGCTTGGGGTTAGTTCCGAGGCCCGGTTCTTACCTGTATTCAACGAGACGGCAGTGTCAAACTTTTCGACGATTCAACGAAAAGTTTAGTTAAATCAGGTTATTTGACCTTAATCGTCACTTCCTTCCCGTACCAGCTCTCGTGCCCCGTAAGTTGGTAGTCGACGCCGCTCGCCGTCGGTTGCGTCGGCGTGAAGATCACCGTCCCTTCACCGTTCGGTGCCTGGGGCGTGAAAGTCGTAGTCCCCGTAGCCGCGGCGCTAAACGTCAAAGCCGCCCCGCCCTTGGTCGCGGCGACCTTGAACGAATTTTCC
>JAYWBY010000749.1:0-20037 GCA_043781115.1 Pseudomonadota bacterium | reverse complement strand
AGAGTTCGTCGCTGAGCAGCGTCGTCTGGTCGAGCAAAGCTTTCGGAAGGTGACCCGGCGTCGACGGTCCGACGAGGTAAACCTTGGTCGAAGGCGGCAGGCGTTTCAAGGTCTCCGTCAGCGGCAGCAGGTAAACTTCGTCGTTCGGGTGCGCTTCGCTGTCCCAATGGACGAAAATAGAAGGCACGCCCCCGAGCGCCAAACGCTCGATCACTTTGGCGTAAGCCGACGCCGAAACATCCGGCACTGGGCCGGCCGGGGCGCGGCCGAGTTGCACGACGTCGCGTGGGGTCGCCGAGACGACGAGCACCTTGCCGGGATTGACGATTTCGTTGCCGACGGCGTGGCGCAGGCTAAATTCGAGGAGTCTCTTCTCCGCCTGTTGCGCGAGGCGCCACTGGCGTTGGCCTTGGTAAACGACGTAAGTCAGCGACGTGAAGAGCACGGCGGCCAGCGCGATCGGGTAGACGACGTCGAACCACCACAGGCGCTCTTTCAGCGAGCGCGGTCCTAAGGCCTGGTGGTCGCCTTTTTGGCGGCGGCGCATGCTAGGTCCGCCCGCGTTTTAAGTTGAGCGAGAATTCGGCGCCGTCGCCGAGCCGCGAGTCGACGGCGATCGTTGCGCCAATTTGCGCCGCGAAGAAGCGGCTCAGGTAAAGGCCCAAGCCGTGCCCCTTGTGCTTGTAAACGAAGTCGTCCTTTACCCGATAAAACTTTTCGAAAATCTGGTCGTGGAACTCCGACGCGATGCCAGGCCCGCGGTCCTTGACTCGCACGGTAACGCCGGTGCCTAAGCCCTCGACCTTTATGTGGACGGTGGCGTCCGGTGGCGAGTATTTTACTGCGTTGGAGACGAGATTATAGAGGATCTGCGCCAAAAGCGTGCGGTCGGCCAACGCGAAGCCGACCCCTTCGGCTTTTACGTCGAAGGAAATACGCGTTTCGAGCTTGCGGGAATCGAACTGGCGAATGACCCCCTCGATCACGGGCAAGACCTCGACTTGAGCGAGGGCCGGGCTGGCGAGCTCGGCTTCGCGGAGCGAGGCGAACTGGCCGATGCCGGCCAGGTACTCGTTCAACTCCTCGCTCGAGCCGAGTGCCCTAACGTAGGCCGTGTGGCCCGTGCCCGTGGCGGGCGCCAGCGGCGCCAAGCCGGTGAGGATGCCATGGATCCGGCCGTTGATGCTCGCCAGCTCGGTGGCGAAGCGGCTGAGGAACCGGTCTTGGATCCGCGCCAATTCCTTCTCGGCCGTGAAGCGCGCCTCCTGTTCGGCGCGCAGCCGCCCCTCGATGCGCAACCTCGAAAGTGCGCCGATGATCGTCGCGAGCGACGACCAGAGAAAGGCGTCAGTCAGCGGTACGTGCACGTGAAGAGCCGAAAAAACCAAGGAATGGGCCAGTAGAATGATCGACCAGCCGCCTATGAAGAGGAACGAAGCGAAGCCGATGGTCAATTGCCAAGTGGCGAGCATGACGACGGCGACGAGCAGGGTCTGGGCGACGTTGACCATCAAAGTCGCCGGCCTTAGCCACGAACTCTCCAGCAAGTTGATCAAGCCGATCGCCGTGACGGTGACGACGGGCAGGCCTTCGTTGACGTCGCCGCCTTCCGCCTGCCAAGGCGTGTTGACGTAAGTGGCCTCGCGATTGACGAAGGTCCACGGCCTGAAGGCCGTGTAGCCAATGAGCACCACCTTGCCTTCGAGCTCCTTGCCACGCGTTTGGTCGGCGAGCAGATCGGCGGCTGGAATCTGGCGAATGTTGGTCGGCGAAACGTAATTCAGCTCGACCGTCGCCTTGCCGGAGACGGCTCCGGCCTTCAGGAGCTGAAAGGCTTGGTGATCCTCGTGCTCCAAAACCTGGCCGGCCAGGTAGGGAAGCTCGCCCGTTTCGTCGACCGTGAGCGTCCGGATGATGTCGCGGCGGAAATCGCGGGTGAAGTCGGCCTTGAATGCAAACGCCTCGGCGCCTTGCAGCGCTTCCGGTAAAACGGCCCGCGTCTGGCCCTTGATCGTCTGATCGAACACGCCGAGCATCAGACGTCCGTCGCCAAGTCCCATGGCGACGAGGCGCTTCATCCCCGGGTCTTGGTACGAAAAGATCTGAGGGGGGATCAGGACGGCGACGGTCCGCGCCTTGGTCTTTAAGGCCGCTTCCACGATTTGGATCAGTGCGGGATAGCCGAGGTCTTTGAGCTTATCGGATTTTTCGTCGGAGGCCGCCTTCGGCGGGACTTGCAGCCGGTCGATGCTGTCTTGATTGATGGTGATCAGGGCGACCTGGTCCGTCGACGTCAGGCTCGGCGCCAGGCGTGTCCGGATGTCGAAGAGCTTATTCTCCACTCGGCCGCGGAGCTCCGAGACATAAAAGAGATAGACCAAAACCGAGGCCACGACGCCGGAGAACAGCGCCAACAACGCATTGGCGTAAGGACCTTTCAACTCTTGGCCTCGAGCAGCTGGGGGGCGTCCTGGAGGAGGACGGTGTAGACGCGCATCGCTTGTTCTAACTCCAGGCCTTGGAGTTTGCAATACATCGGATCGAGGTCGAATTTGCTACCGGTCGCCGCCTTGTGTTCGTGAAAGCAGCCGCCAGCGCACCATTCGCGCATCCAGCAGGTGTTGCACGGGGCCGTCTTGGCGCCGCGGAACTTGGCGACGTCGGCGAGTTTAGCGTGGTCGAGTCCTTGGTCGGCGTCGCCGACTCTTTCGGACTCGTCTTCGTTGAACCGGTGACAAAGGTAGAAGCTGCCGAGCGCCGAGACGGTCAGGTAGCTGGTGCCGGCGCCGCAAGCGAAGCTGCCGGTCTTGCCTTCGTGGATCAACTTGACGCCGTGGTTGATGTAGTGGATCTGCATCAACTTGTCGTAGCTCTTCGACTCGAGAAAGCGGTCGACGAGGCGCTTCAATATGTCCGCAAGTTGGTCGATATCGGCCGGGCCGAAGGCCAGCGAGCGGAGCGGCGAAGCATGGTGCGAGACCACGGTGCGGAAGTTCCGCGACGTCAGCGTGTGGATGATGGCGGCTTCGAATTCGCCCAAGTTTTTCTTTACGACCGTCGCGCGCAAGCGGAAGTCCCGGAGGTTGCCGAGTTGCTCTTTGAAGGCTTCGAGCTTCCGATCGACGAGGGCTTCCGAGCTACCGAGGTCTTTGGTGCGGCGCTGCTTGCCTTGCAGGCCTTTGCCGTCATAGGACATCGTCACGGCGACGTTCTTGTCCTTCAGCCATTTCAGCTTTTCTTCGTTGAGGAGCGTGCCGTTGGTAGTGATCGAGTACGTGAAGCGGCACGTCTTCTGGGTTTCGCACCAAGCGACGATTTCTTTCATGACCGAGAAGTTGAGCAGCGGCTCGCCGCCGAAAAACACGATGTGAAAGCGCGGTTGGTCCTTCGAGAAGAATTCGAGGACCTTCTTTGCCGTGGCGAAGCTCATCATCGCCTTGTTGCCGTAGTCGCCCTCGCCGGCGAAACAATAAGTGCAACGGAGGTTGCAGCCTTGAGCCATGTTTAGCGACACGGCTTGGATGTTCGTCTTCACTTCGACCTTGGCGGGGAGCGGCAGGTCGCGCTCGAGCTCGGTCAAATGCTCTTCGATCTCGGCATCGACTAATTCTCCGAGAAGGTGCAGAACGACGTCGTCGGAAACTTCCACCACGTGAGAAGACGGGACGTGCAAAATGAAGGCGCCGGTCTCGAAACGAAACGCTTTCCAAACGGCGTGCTTCACGTGCACGCCAGGCGTGGAGCGGCCGGAAGCGCTGATGCCTGGGTCCGTTTGATTGGGATTCAGTGTCATTTTGTCACCACCTGCCCGGAGATTGGCCGCCTCGAACACTTCGACTGTTTAGTCTAAATATTTGAGATCTAAAGCTATTATCCGATACCCGAAGGCCACCTTGCCGTTTTCCGGAAGGCGCTGGCAAGCATTGAGCAAGAACAGTACCACTTTGACGGAGGGCGAGGTCCGGGTAGACTTTAAGATGCGACCGCTTTGGCGCTGGAATTCTCAAGAGTATCGGGAAGGTGGGCTGATGCGGATCAACTTCGGCGCGGGCATAGGCATTTGGCTCCTGATGGCGGCCGAAGCGCTGGCCCAAGGCGGGGGAGGCGCGCTGCCGAAAGGGGCCGAGCCCGATGCCGGCAAGGCGACCGGTCCTGAACAAGGCTCGGACAAAAAGCGCCGCAATTGCTTCCTTGATTTGACCCAGCCCCCCGGAGGCAATGGCCACTTCATGCCGGACGGCAAGACGCTTTATCTCCTGGCTCAAACCGGGGCGGCCGACGACGAGGATTCAGGGAAAGGAAAAAAGAAGAAGAAGAAGGCCAAGTCAGCCAACCTCGCGAACGCCATTGCCGCGAAGAGCAAATACACGCTGTTCAAGATCAACCCGAAGACGCGCAAAGGCGAGGCCATGGTGTCGCTCGATCACCGCGGCTCGGCTTCGCTATTGACCTACGGCAACCCGGTGAAGGCAATTTCGGCGATCGCGTTTGCCGGGCCAGCCGCCGGCTGTTTCGAGGGACCTGCCGGCGTCGTCAGCGTCTCCTTCGCAAAAAAGACCGAGAAGGCGGTGCAAGACTCCGGGCAATTCCAGCTGGTCAATTCGGCGGACGGCTTGCGCCTCGTCGACGCGAAGAAGGGCAACGTCCTCGAGCTGGACTCCGAGACGTTTCAGTCGAAGCTCGGGCGGAAAATCGCCGCCGGCGACCGTCCTCTCTATTACGATCAAGACAAGCACTCGCTGACAGTGTGGCACGAGGGCGCAGAGCAGCGCGGGCTTGCCTTTTTCCCAAGCGAGGACGAGTCCGGAGTGAAACGCCTGGCCTTTAAGAAGGGCGACCGCGTCCTGCAGGACGGTGATCGCTACGCCGTCGCGCACTTAAACGGAGCGGCTAATACCATCGACGTGCAAGAGCTAGTCAATTGGACGAAGGTGGAAAAGGCGGGGAGATACAAACTCACGATTCCGCCGGCTTACTCGGTGGCGAGCGCCGGCATGGACATTAATTTCGACAAGCACCTCGTCCTCGTCTACGGCGCCAATTTTCTAGCAAAGCAAAAGTGGCAGCGCCTCTTCGTCTTCGACTACAAAAGTGGCGAGCTACTCGGGGCCGTGCCGGTGACTGGAACGCAGTACCTCAACTTCGCGGCGATCGACCCGACGGGAACCTACGTCGTCATCGAGGTGCGCGACATGGCGACCCGTCAGACGGTCGGAGGCAAGGTCTTCGACGTCGCGAAAAAGAGCTTCGACGACCTCGATTTGGCGATGCCGAAGGGCGGCTGATCAAAAAGTTCTGTTTATTATTTACGCAGAAGGTGTGTTTGAATCCTAGTGCGGGCGCAGGGTATTCTAGTCTACAATATAGGTGAAAACACTACTGCAGTAGGCGCCCGCTTGTAGGAACCGTCGATGGTTGAAACGCGTAGGGAATCGGGATCCTGGAAGGCGAAGCATGGCCGAATTTTGGCTGCGGCGCTCGATGAGTTCATCGGCCGCGGCTTCAATGGCGGCAGCATGGACCGCATCGCCGCCAAGGCCAAGGTCTCTAAGGTTACGATATATAACCACTTTGAGAATAAGGACCTGCTTTACCGCAACACCATCGACTACTATCTGCATCAGGTCCATCCCGGTACTCCGACGATCACGGACTCCCCCGATTTAGCTCCGAAGCAAACCCTCATGAGCTACGGCGTGGCGTTGATCGAGCTGACGACCAGCCCCAAGGCGCTCGGCATGCTGCGCCTCCTGCGGGCCGATCCGCCCGCAGTCGAGGAAGCCGCCATGAATCATCACGAAACTAAACTTCTGCCCGACGCGAAGCACATAGCTTCTTATCTGGCGAAAGAGGAAGCGAACGGCCGCTTGAAGGTGCCGAACGTCGATGTAGCAGCGCGCCAGTTCATCGGCATGATCTTCGAAAACACGCTATATCCGGCCTTGATGGGCATGAACGTCGACTTATCGAAGTCGCGGGTCGGCGACGTCGTTGACTCGTCGGTGTCTATGTTCTTGCGCCACTACGGGCGCTGAACAATGAGCGGCTCCGGAACTTCTCGCCGGGTTGCCTTCGCGACTTCCGAAAAGTACCGAGAGTTGACCTACGACGACTTACTGACGCTGGCGCCGCTGGCCAGTCGGGGCATTCAAGTCGAAGCCGCGGTTTGGACCGAGCCAGGCGTGGACTGGCGGAGTTATTCGGCCGTGGTCGTGCGCAGTTGTTGGGATTACTACCAGAAGATAGCGGAATTCCGCGCCTGGCTCGCCGATCGCCAGCGCGACGGGACGCGCCTGCTCAACCCCGCCGACGTGATCTTGGATAACATCGACAAGGGTTACCTCCGCGCTTTGGAGCGCAAAGGCGCGCGACTTGTTCCGACGGTGTGGATCGAGCCGAGCGAGCGCGGCGAAGCCAAGGCCAAGATCAGTGCGACTCCTTGGAGCGAGTTGGTGATCAAACCGGCCGTCTCGGGCGGCGCATTTCGCACCGTCCGAATCCAGCGGGACGTCCTGCTTCAGGACTTGAGTCCGCTCCTCGAAATCCTCGGCGACTCGACGGCGCTCGTGCAGCCATTTTTGCCGGAGATTCTGGACGACGGCGAGTGGTCGTTCCTCTATTTCGGCGAGACCTTTAGCCACGCGGTCGTCAAAAAGCCAAAGGCGGGCGACTTTCGGGTGCAGTGGGTGCACGGTGGCAGCCACGGCCTGGTGGCTCCCCCCGAAGCATTGCTGCGGCAGGTCGACGACGTCAGGCGGTGTCTACCGCCGGGACGTCTCTACTCGCGCATCGACGGCGTCGTCCAGCGCGGCCAATTCCTCTTGGTCGAAGTCGAGATGATCGAACCCCATCTCTTCTTCACGGAAGACCCTGAGAGTCCTGACCGCTTCGCCGCGGCGCTGGCTACGCTCATTTGCCCTTCTTGACCTCGTCGGCCTGATCCTTCAAGAACCAGGTCTGCTGCATCGCCTTGAGGGTGATCGTGAGCTCCTTGACTGCGCCGAGGATTTCCTTGGTGAACTCGGGATTCTTCTTCAGCTCGGCCGAGAAGTCTTGGAGGTTGGCGAGGAGACTCTCGAGGAGCTTCTGGCGCTCGGCGAGCGGCGTCACGACCTGATTAATGTGGGACAGCGAGTCCTTCATCAAATGGTTCGCGAAAAGTTCGGAGTTGGCTTCGTTGAGCAGCTTGGTGCCCGAGTCGACGAACTGCGGCAGAGCTTTAGGCTGCTTTTTCAGCTCGCGGGTCATGACGATCAGGTCGTCGGAGAGTTTCAAGAAGTTGGTGAGCGCCGGCTCGACCATCTCGAGCGATTTGGTGAACGTACCTTCGTGGTATTTGCCGATGACGTCTTTCATCTCGGTCAGGACGGCGTTCAAGCCGGAGATCAGCCCGTCGACCTGACTCATCAGTTCGGCGAGCTTCTTGCCTGAGAGGAATTCGGCCAGGTCGGTCGAGTTCTTGGCGGTCAGCCGGCTCTTGTTCGCGGCCTCCGGTTGGTCGGGGGAGCCGGGAATTAGGTCGATCCTCTTCTCGCCGATGATGAACGACCGAAAGATCGTCGCCACCGAGTCCTTGCGAATGCGCTTGGCGATCGCCGAGCGGACGGTGAGCGTCACGATGATCTGGTTTTGGTCGTCGACGTCCAAGCTCTTCACCTCGCCGACGCGCAGACCGGCGATGGTGACCACCGAGCCGACGCGCAAGCCGTCGGCGTCGCTGACCTGCGTATAGTAGGTGTTCTTGGCTTCGAACCAGAAGTTCCGCATGCCAATCTGGTAGACCGCGGCGACGACGAAGGCCGCGATGGCTCCCATGCCGGCGAGCGACTTCTTTTCCTGGGTCGTGAATTTCATGACCGGGGGATCCTTTCGGCCAAGAGCTTGGCGCTGCGTATCCAAATGGACTCGACGAAGTCGTCGTAGGTTTCGACGGGTGTGCGCGACACGGGGTGGAGTATCCAGTCGGCGATCGCCAAGCCGAATGGATAGTCGTTAGTGCCGATCAAAATCGCCGTGCCTTTGGCCTTTTGGCGCGTGATCCAGCCGAGGAGTTCCGGGAGAAAGGTGGACGCGACCAGAGTCGACGGGTCGTCGAGGATCAGCACTTTGGGGCTTAAGACGATGGCGCGCGCGAGCAGGATCTTCTTGCGCAGCTCTGAGCTGATCCGCGAAGGACGAATGCTCCAGACTTCGGGCTCGACGTTGAGTTCTATGAGCGCCGCCTCGGCGAGGCTGCCGGCACGGGCGCCGTTTTGGTAATGCCCGTGGTATTTGGCCGGTAAATCGACGTTGTCGCGCAGCGACAAGTTGGAGATCAGGCCTTTGTCGCGGAAGCCGAAGCCGACCTGTTTGCGCAGTTTTTGGATATGGGTCGAGTCGGAGCTTTGGTTGAGGGCGACCTTGCCGCCGAGTAAAATTTCGCCGGTCGCGATCTTGCCTAGGCCGAGGATCATGCGGAAGAGGCTGCTCGTTTCCTTACCGCCGAGGATCACGCCGACTTGCCCCGCGGCCAAGCGAAAGGCTATGGGGTTGCCCTCGCCGAGCTCGCCTAGGGCCGAGCGGCCGACGACGTTGCGGAGTTCTAGGGCGGGGTCCGTCATAGGTCCACCCCGAAGAGTACATAGTAAGAAGCGCTGATGACGAACTGGATGCCCATGGCGATCGTCAGCGAGTCGACGACGGCGCGGTTGGTGACGATCGGCACCTCGAAAGGCGCGGCCTGGAGCGACAGCCCTCGCTTGCAGGCTATGTGGGTGACGATGGCGCCGATGACCGAAGTCTTGACTATAAAGAACGGGAAATCGGCGGGTCGGATCGCCTGAGCGATACTGGTGAAGTACTGGTTTAGCGGGAAGTAGTCGTTATAGTTCGCCCCGATCCAGCCGCCGCCAAGGGCGAAGATCCAGAAGGTCATAGCCATGCAGAACAGCGACACCGCGCCAGCGGCGATGCGGGGCGCCAAGAGGTAGTGAAAGACGTTGACGCCCATGACTTCCAAGGCTTCGATTTCCTGCTGAACCTTGATGGTCGCCATTTCGGACGCGATCGCCGTGACGCTGCGCGCGATCAAGATGAGGCTCGTCGCCAGCGGGGTAAACTCGCGGAAGACGATGAAGACGAGGATTTTGCCGAGCTGGTTGTTGTTGCCGAGGAGCGCCAGGCCGAAGTTCATTTGAAACGCGATCGTGATGCCGCTGAAGAGCCCGAGGAAGCTGACCATCATGATCGATTGCACGAACGTAAAATAGGTCTGTAACAAAAAGTTGCGAAAAAATTCGCGCCGGTGGCCGCTCTCCCATGGGAAGTAAAGACTCAGTTTGCGGACTAGAGCCGTCATGCCTTATCAACGCTCGCTGAATGGTGTAAGATTTAGTTTTATCTATGATATTTGATTCCGACCGGGCGATCAAGGAGGCCTGAAGTGGACATGAGGAAGGTGCCGGTAGGTCTGGTCTTGAGCGTTTTGGCGCTTGGCGTCCCAGTGCTGGCGCAGACTGGTGGGGACCCCGTCACCGGCGCCGGCGAAGAGTCGCCTGGAGGGCCCGAGGCCAAAGAAGCCGACGACGGAGCTGATCAAGCCCTCGATCCCCAGGCGTCCGTCTTGGACGATTTTTACAGTGGACTCACGCCGCAGAACGTCGGCGAGCGGATCGCTGCTTTTTATGCCCCCGAAGTCGTCTATGAGGATCCGTTCGGCCGTGTCGACGGCCGCGAGCATCTCGTCGAGCACTACAAGAAACTTTTTGAAGGGATTCAATCACTGGCATTGGAAGTCAAAGAGGAATTCGTTTCTGGCGACGAAACTGTTGCGGTGTGGACGTTGACGATGACGCACCGCAGCCTCGGCTCCGGCCAGCCGATTGAGATCGACGGCGTTTCGCACTTGCGGATCGACGGCGGCAAGCTCGTCGGGCAGCGGAACTATTTCGACCTGGGGAGCCTCCTCTACGAGAATGCCCCGTTTCTCGGACCGATCGTCCGGTGGGTTAAAAGGAAGGCTTTCGACTAGGTGGCGCACGTAGCGCCGGAAAGCGTGGTTAAGCGCCTGCTTTGTTTGCCTATTATTATGTGCTAATTTTTTATCAAATTTTGTAATTTCTGTGTGCGTTTACCCGCGTTGGCGGCGCCGTCAACGTCGATAAATATATGTTATTATTATTATAATTGATAAAGTCTAAAGCTTTCTGATGAAGTGCCGCAGAGTGGTTATGTGTGCGGATAAATTTCCGCTCGCAAATTCAACCAGCAAGGAAGGATCACACAACATGAACCAGCAATTGAAAATCCCGTACACGGTGGCCTTGAGCCTCCTCGTGAGTCTGTCAGGCTGCGGCAAGAAGAAATCGGACTCAAACGACAACGGTAGTGACACGACCACCGTGACCTCGAACGGAGGCGGCGTTGGGAACGCGTCGACTGCCGCCTTGGTCAGTACCGATAAACCGGCAGATTCAACTGGCGCGACTAGCACGCTGAACCTTGGCTTCGGGACGGCGAGCTCTTCGGCTGCGGCGCTAGCTTTGGCCGCCGGCGCAACAAGCCTCGACCTCGGCAACGGCATCATTTTGACCGACGCGCGGGTCAGCGTCGGTGCGATCAAGATCAAAGCGAACAAGGAAACGAGCGCCGACGAAAAGGCCGCACGGTCTGCCGCGAAACAAGCGCGCGACGCCTCCAAAGCGGAAACGAAGACCAGCGAGGACGCGCTGGAGCAGCAGAAAGACGACATCAAAAAGAAATATGAACCCCTCGCAAAGGCGGCCGTGAGCAACGCCGAGAAGGAGCAGGTCGAAGCCAACATGAAGGCCGAGCTCGCATTGATCGAGCAAGACCGGGCGACGTTGCATGCTGCCAAGGACGACGAAGTGGCGGCGCACGAGGCCCAGCAAGACGGCAACGTCAGATGGGTCGGTCCTTACGTCTACGACTTGGTGGCGAATTCCGTCGCCCCGGCGTTGCCCCCTGTTGACCTGGTTGACGGTAGCTATCGCCGCATCGAGTTCAAGGTTCGCCCGAACCGGGCCGTCGATGCGACCGACGCGCTCCTCAACAACGCTGTGTATATAGCGGGTAAGGTCTTGCTAGGTGGCGTCGCTATACCTTTCACGATCAGCATGCCGATCGAAGAAGAGTTCAAGTTGATGGGTGCCGGCGCCTTCAAGGTCGACCCGACGCTCAACAACGCGCTGACGATCGCCTTTGATCCGGCCGGTTGGTTTTCGGCCGTCGACTTCAGCAAGGCCGTCAAAGACGGTCTGGGGTCGATAACCATCAGCGACTCGCTCAATGCGGACATTTACGAGGCCTTGCTGGACAATCTGAAGAGATCGACCCGCTTTGGGGACGACAAAGACCACGACGGCAAACTCAAGTCGGATGAAGCGGAAGGTGCCGGTGATGAAGGAGTTGCTGCCCAAGAAGCCGAAGCTGCTGAGTCCGCGGCCTCCGCGCAAACTCAGTCTGGCGCCAAGTAAGATTCCACGCATAGGCGCGGGAGGCCTCCGGAGCATCCCGCGCCATTTGCCGCAAATTGGACTCTCATGAACTCGGATTCGAAAAAGAACGAGAAGACCAAACCTGGACGCCGCGGTCGGCCGCCCCTGGCGACGCGGTCTGAACGTTTAGCGGAACGGTCGCGTGTCCGCCTGGCCGCGGAGCGGGTCTCGGTCTCCGAATTTCTAACGTATCGGGATTACCTACAGAGGATCTACGAGGTGTTGAAGGCGTCGAGCCCTTCGTATTCGTACGGTCAGCTGAGTGAAGATCTCGGCCTCTCACGGTCCAACGTCGTCTGGTTAATTATCACCGGGCGGAGGAGCCTGACGCCCAAGGCTTGCGAGCGCATCATCCAGGCTCTGGGCCTTGCGGGCACTGAGCGCCGGTTCCTCGAAGCGTTGCGGGCCTATAACAACGCCCGTCGCACCGACGAGCGCGAAGAGTATTTTCATGCTCTCATGGAGTTGAAGGGCAAGGCCGTCGACTCCGCGAGCAGCAAGCATGCCCTGGAATACTATTCGGAGTGGTACCATCCGATCATTCGCGAGATGGTGGGGTTGGCCGACTTTCGATCCGAACTCGACTGGATCAACGGTCGCTTGGTCATCAAGCTCTTGCCGATGCAGATTCACCGGAGCCTGGAGCTGCTCGAACGCCTCAGCTTGATCGTCTACGACCGTAAAAAAGGCCGGCACGTTCAAACCGGCGGACAAGTCTTGCCGGACCGGGAAGTCGAGAGGATGGTCGCTGTGCGATTCCACCAGAAGATGTGCGACATGGCCCGGGAAGCCGTTACGCGGGTGCCGGCGATGCGTCGCGAAATGAACACGCTGACCCTCTGCGTAAGCGACGAGGTGGCGATGAAAGCCAGCGAGATTCTCTACAAAGCCTGCCAGCAAGTCATGAAGCTAGAGGCGGAGTCCAAGACCAAGGACCAAATCTACCAAGTCAACGTGCATTTGTTCCCGTTCACGCGCACGCCCGGGACGGGGGAGGAAAAGTCGTGAGACACCAATTACTGGCGATGATGCTTTGCATCGGCCTCGATACCGGTTGCGGAACGTGGCTGGGCAATCCCAAGGACCCAGGCAAGGAAAAACCCGCCGGCAACAGCTCGGTGACCCTCTCCGTCCAGGGGTCGCTACCGACACCCTTCAATCTTACTGCCTCCGCCGACTTGCCGGTCATCGGCAAAGGCGGCAACGTCATCGGAACTTTGACGCTGACCGAGGCTCGGCTCTCGCTCAAGGAAATCAAGCTCAAGCTTGCCTCCGATGACGCGGTAGGTCGCCAGGAGTTCCAAGGTCCGTTCGTCGTCGACTTGCTGACGAGCCAATTGAAGCCTGATCCGGGAACCATCGAAGTGCCCGCCGGCACCTACCGGGACATCGAATTGAATCTGGCGACGCTCGACAAGGACGCGGCGGGCGACGTCGTAGCCGCCGGCGATCCGTTGATCGACCGGAGCATCTTTTTAACGGGAACCTACAAGCCGGCAGGCGGCGTATCTTCGACCGTCGTCATGGATTTCGACGTCAACGAACGCTTTTCCCTCGGTCGGGCCGGCTCGGCCTTCGCGGGTATGAACGTCGTCGAAGGCCAGCCCAACAGCGTCATCATCGCCTTCGGCGTCGGGCAGTGGTTCAACTTCAGCGGCAAGGACGCGGATTTCTCCGACCTGGCTGGTGCGTCGATCGTTTTGACGAAAGAAGCCAAAGGCAACCTCGCCCAAGACGTCCGGAAGGACATCAAGGAAAACATCAAGGGATCGGCCAAATTCGGCAAGGACGACGACCATGACGGCAAGCTTGGCGAGCACGAGCGCAATGAAGATTGACGAGTGAAGGACGCCTGGGGCGCGCCAATCTACTTGTTCCTCGTCCTCAGCGCCCGCTGCATGTCCCGGTTCGCTTCTCGCGTTTTCTGGCTGTCGCGTTTGTCGTGGAGCTTCTTGCCCTTGGCGATGCCGATCTCGAGTTTGATGTACTGTTCTTTGAAGTACATCTTGAGCGGAATGACGGTCAGGCCCTTTTCTTGGATTTGTTCGGCGATCTTCAGCAGCTCTTTGGAATTCAGCAGGAGCTTCCTCGGCCGGCGCTCCTCGTGGTTCATGTAGCTGCCGTGCGAATACTTGGCGATGTGGGCGTCGTTCAAGTACGCCTCGCCGGCTTCGTCGATGTTGATCCAACCGTCGTTCAGGTTGACCTTGCCGGCGCGCACCGATTTCACCTCGGTGCCGGTCAGGACGATGCCCGCCTCGAAGCGTTCGTCCACGGTATACTCGTGGAATGCCTTGCGGTTGTCGGTGATGAGCTTGACGGCCACGGGGTTTTGCTTGCTTCCTAGAGGTTCCAGACTAGAGTAGGCGCCGCCGCCCAGAGGGCAGGCAGGGCGAGGATCATACATAACAACATGGACGTTCGGCAAACACCAGGCAAAGACTCCGAATTCCGCAGCCTCGGCGGGCCGGTGCCGGGCGACCACCATGGCGCCCGGGTCGACGCTTACTTGGCGCGGCAGTTCCCATTTTTGTCGAGAGCTGGTTGGCAGGAGCGGATCGAGGACGGTCGCTTGCTCGTCAACGGGGCAAAGGTGAAGTCGTCGTCGAAGCTGAAGAGCGGCGACGGCCTCGAGCACTACTCGCCGATTCAGGTCGAACCCGAGGTCGACCGTGGGATTCGCGTGCTTTGGGAAGAAGGTGGAGTCATGGCCGTCTTCAAGCCCGGCAATCTGCCGATGCACGAGGTCGGCCCCTACCGGAAAAACACCTTTACCGAGATCGTTTGGTCGGAGCTCGGCAAGGAATGGTCGGCGGTGCACCGGCTCGACCGCGAGACGAGCGGCATCGTGCTGTGCGGCTCGACGCCCGAGCTGCGCGCCCGCTTGGCGGCCGATTTGGCCGCGCGCCGCATGAAAAAGCAGTATTTGGCGATCGCGCGGGGCAAGCCCAGCGCGCCGCGTTGGACGTCGGACGGTCCGATCGGCGACTTGGTCGAAAGCGAAATTCGCATCAAGAAATGGGTCGTCCCGGACGGCCTCGAGGCCAAAACGGAATTCGAAGTCCTGGGAGCGGGACGCGACGCGACGTTGCTTCTTTGCCGCCCGTTGACCGGTCGCACCAATCAAATTCGCATTCATGCCGCGCACGCTGGTCATGTCTTGTTCGGAGACAAGCTCTACCATCGCGACGAACAGATTTTTCTCGAGTACTTCGAGCAGGGGCTGACCGCCAACGTCATCGAGCGGACGGGGTTCCGGCGCCTGTGTTTGCACGCCGCCTCGCTGGAATTCCGTCACCCCACCACGGGCGCGAGTTGCCTCGTCGAGACGCCGTTGCCGGACGACCTGCAAGAGTTCTGGGCGAAACTCATTGAAATCAATCGCTTAGATTCGCTGCCGTCCAGCTGCTAGGCCAGCCTAAGGCAGCCGACGCTCTTGCCACCAAGAGGCGGCTTGGTCGCGTAGCTGCTTGAAAGTCAGGGACGCGGGCTTCAGCAGACCGTCGGAAGAGAGTTCGCTACTGCTCGTGATCGCGGAAACGAGACGACGCAAGACGTCGTCGCCACCCTGGCGTTCGAGGACTTTCACCAAATAAAGGCTTTGGCGATAAGCGCGGCCGGCGTTGATCGCGGAGAGCGAGATGTATGGCGTTTGAAACGCCTGCTCGGCAAGGAAGCCGCCGGGTTTGCCTTCGAACATGAAACGAGCGCAGGGCTGTCCGGTGCACGAAAGGCGTTGCGCGAGGCCTTCGTCGAACCACGGGGGCAAAGCGCGGTTGTCGCTCAAGAGCGCCAAAAGAGCATGGACCAACTCGTGCCTGAGCACGACCCTCAGCGTGCCGCCGAAATCCTTCGCCTCGAGCGCGTCTTGCCGGATGGGGATGCGCAAGCGACCGTCGAAGAGGCCCTCCGCCCATTCTGGGCCGCCGACGACGATGCTTTGGAAGGTTTCGGCCGGATAGAGGTTGACCTCGATCGGCGCCACCGGCGGACGGAAGCCGTACTGCTCGACGTACTCGTCGAGCGCGTCCTCTAGTGTCTGTAGCACAAAGGAGACGACGTCTTCGTGGTCGCCGGCGCGATAAGCCAAGCGGAAATTGCGCGACGTCTCGACCTGCTGAAAGGTGCTTTCCTTCGCCCTGCCGTGCATGCTCGCCAGCCGCTGTTTCAAGGCCGGCAAATCGAGCTTTTGGTCGGGGTCGCCCCCGGCGTCTCCGGCCGCTACGAGCTGTTCGAGGGTGCGCACAGCATCGTCGAAACGCCCTTCCGACTCGAGGACGTCGGTATAGAGGAGCTGCATTTGGGCGTCGCCGGGTTGCTTCTCCAAATAAAATGAAAACTGCTCGCGGGCTCCGGCCAAGTTCTTTTGCTTGTAGTAGCAGACGGCGAGTCCCTTGGCGGTCTCCGGACTGCGCTTCAAAGCCTCCGAGCGCCGGAGGTAGCCAGTCGCTTCCTCGCAATCGCCGAACTTCAACTTGGCCCAGCCGGCGCTCGTCAAAAGCACGGGCAGTTGCTCTAAAAGCCACGCGTGAAAGGTCTTGCTGGTCTTCTCCGAAACCGCGGCTTCGTCGGCTATCTTCAACGCCGCAATGAAATCACCGGTAGCGAAATGAGCGAGGATGGCGTTTATGAGCTTTGCTTCTTCTTCCGAAAATCCCGCCGGCGCCCTTTTTGCCAGCGGTGGCGCGGGCGGCGCGCCGACCGGCGCCACGGCGAGCGCGGGGACCACGGCCGCGACTTTCGCGGCCGGCCGCGGCGCCTCGGTCCGCTGGGTAAGGAAGTAGCTTCGCCCATAGTAAAGTGACGCCGCGACCGCCAGGAGCAGGACCATTTCAAGGAAGCGCCTGGTCACCCGTTGGCTTTGGTCGTCAGGGCGCCGGAACGGTCGAGGGCGGTCAGCTCGTTGTAGCCGCCGATGAATTCCTTGCCGATGAAGATCATCGGGACGGTGCGGTAGCCGTTGTTTTCATCGGACAACTTCTGCCTAAGCGCCGGATCGGAGCCCAAGTCGATCTCTCGGAAGGGCAGTTGCCGCTGAGTGAGTAGGCGTTTCGCCGCCTGGCAGTAACTGCACGCGGGGGTCGAATAGACGATGATTTCTTGCATGACGAAAAACCCTTAACGCATATATAAACGCGGTCCCTGTCGTTGCCACCGCTATTATACTCCCCATTTTGGCGGACGCGACATGAAGAGGCGCTAGACGATGTTAAACGGCGATATAACGATAGCGGCGAAGGCGGCAAAGGCGCTGAATTCGTTGCGTGACCTGGGAATTGCCGGGCTGGCATCGGAAGCCTCGGAGGCGACGAGCGGGCGCCTGCTGAGCGCCGGCGAGCTTGGCGGCCTGACGACCTTGGAGCTCGCCTCCGACGACCTATCGCTCGACGATAAATTGGCCATCGAACGAGGGCTGAAGGCCGCGCTCGGCGGGGAAGCCAAGATCTACTTTCGAAGGGTAAAGCCCGCCCCGAACTTGGCGCCGCCGGCGCCGCTACAAAACCGCAAGGCGCCTTTCGGCCTAACGATCGAACGTCGGGCGATCCCGAACGTTACCGAAATCATCGCCGTGGCCTCGGGCAAGGGCGGGGTCGGCAAATCGACGGTCAGCGTCAACCTCGCCGTCGCCCTGGCGCGCTCCGGCAAAAGCGTTGGGATACTCGACGCGGATATTTATGGCCCTTCGATTCCGCTGATGATGGGACTCAAAGGACCGATGCAAGTACGAGGCGGCGACCGCCTCGTACCGCAAGAGGCTTTCGGAGTGCGCGCCGTGTCGTTCGGCTTCTTGACGGACGCCACGCAGCCCGTTATCTGGCGCGGTCCTCTGATCGCCAAGGCTTTCCGCCAACTTTGTTATGACGTCGACTGGGGCCGCCTGGACTACCTGATCATCGATTTGCCGCCTGGCACGGGCGACGTCCAGTTGGCGCTGATCGAGAGCGTGCCGGTGCATGGCGCCATCATCGTCACCACGCCGCAGGACGTCGCGCTAATTGACGCCCACAAAGCTTTGACGATGTTCGAGAAGCTCGACGTGCCGGTGTTCGGACTGGTGGAAAACATGGCGACGCACGTCTGCTCCGCTTGCGGCCACGTCGAGGCGATCTTCGGTGAGGGCGGGGCCGATCGCATGGCGGCGGAGCGCAAAGTGCCGGTCTTAGCGCGGGTGCCGCTTGCGGCCAGCGTTCGGCTCCGGGGCGACAACGGCACGCCCGTAGCGTTCGACGGAGAAGCCGCGCTTCGGCAACCATTCGAGGATCTTGCCGGCAGAATCGCCTTGGCCTGTCGACCAACTTGACGACTGCGCACGCACTTCAGTCATTGGCATGTGCAGTCCATGGAGAAAGGCCGGCCCAAGGCCGCCAAACCGACGTTAACCCCCTGAATCGACTTAAACCCCAAGCCTGGCACGTCCTTCGCACTAGGGGTCCGTGCCGGCGGGTTCCTCGCCGACGGGTCGGTTGGCTGACCACCAAGGTTTGTTCGCAAGATCAGACTATCCCTGTTGCTGTTCCCTGTTGCTTACCGCTGTTCCTCCTTCTCCCCCACCTCACAGCCAACCGATCCTTCTACTTTTTTCCCCGGGGCATCCCTCAAAGGCGCAGGCCTTTTTTCGCCCTAAATGATTGAGCGCTTGGATCCGATAGAGGACCATGCGCTTTTCGTCATTTTTACCAATTTTAGTAGCCACCGGTTTGGTGAGCGCGAGCCTCTTGGCTTGCGACAACAGCTCGTTGTCGGGCGGGGCCAAGACGACAAAAGACAAAGATGAGGGCGACGACAACGACGAAGGCAAACCAGCCGCGCCCCCCATCGAGGTCGCCGGCGCGTTCTTGACGGAGTGCGGTCCCGCCAGCTCGCCCGAGCTGGTCCCGGGGGAGGGGCAATTGACGATGGGCTGCGCCGTCGTCGACAAGGCGACAAAAAGAAAAATCAGCACCGTAGTGACCGATCTGAAAGTTACGCTGAAGTACGGTGACGGCACCTCGACGTCGCCAACGCTTACGGCGGCCCCCGCGGCGGCTCCCTGGCACGGGTACTTTATCGTGCCGTCCGTTCTTTACGGCAGCCTCAAGGGAATCAGCCTCGGCGCGACGGTGGACGGCAAGGCCGGGACCGTGCCCGCCGAGTCGACGAAGTTCGACCCGAGTCCGACGGCGGGAGACGCGAACTTCGAAGATGCGGCTTTGGCCTTCGTGTCAAAAGCGACCTTTCGGCCGGGGGTCGACTTCATGGCGGTCGACGACGCCGACGAGAAGTGTCGGAAAAAAGCCCAGGCCCAGACTTTGCCGATGCCGGTTTGGCGAGCGATCATTACTGACGCAACGCGTGACGTCAAAAACCGCGTGCCTGTGACTGGGGCGGTCTATGACGTCACGGGATTCCAGATCGCCGGCTCCGCCGAGCAATTTTGGGACTCCTCGAAGTGGCAGTGGGTCCTGAACTTCGACGAAACCGGCAGGATCGTCGGCAACAGAGAAGAAGTTTGGACGGGCGTCATGCCACAGACGGCCACCTGCGCCCAGTGTGGCGACTGGTCGTCGACCTCTGGAGCCAATTACGCCGGGATCATCGACGCGAGCTTGCCGTGGTTGTCGTACAATCTCGAGACGCACGACAAGAGCCTGCACCTTTACTGCATCGGCCAAAAGCACTGAGGCTCAAACGGCGATCTTGTGTTTCATGTTGATGACGACGGGCCGGAACGACACGTTGCTCTCGGCATCGACCAGGATCATATTGTTGTCGGGAATTTTCTTCCAGTCCTCGCGGAGCGACGTCAATTTCTCGGAAACAATGAGCACGGCGTGCTCCGCGGGGTCCGCTTTGATCATGCGACAAACACCCTCTTCGCATTCGTAGCGGCTGCCCTCGGAGAAATAGAGGGTGAGGGGCTCCTCTTCCGTGGTCGAGATAAAGCGGGTGCCGACCATGTAGCGACCGTCGGAAACCATCGTGTTGAGATAGGTCGGCTCCGTGATCTTCTGCTGGCGCTTCAGGGCTTCGACCTCGTCGATGGCGCTTTGCAGGCAGTCGGCGATGTCCTTAAGGGTGTAATTGGCGCCCTTCGCCTTGATGCGGTCGAGGAAGAGCGCGAAGAAGTGCTCGGAATCGGTCTGGCCGTGGACCCATGAGTAGATTTCGTCGGAGAGCGACCGGCGCATTTGGCGTTTTATGTGGTCGAAGCCCTCGATGCTGCCGTTGTGCATCATCATGAACTTGCCGTGGTGGAAAGGGTGGCAGTTCGCTTCCGAGGTGTCGCCGAAGCTCGCCGCCCGCACGTGGGCGAAAATGCAGGAGGACTTGATGCGCGGCGCCAGATATTTGAGATTGCGGTTGCTCCAGGCCGGGAGCGTCGAGACGAACACCGCCGGTTCGGGCGAGAGCTCCGGGACGTACCAACCGACCCCGAAGCCGTCGCCGTTCAGCGGCTCCTCGATCTCTTTGGCGTCGAAGCTTTGGTGAATCAGCGAGTTCTTCGGTTGATAGAGGAGCTTGTCCATGATGATCGGGGCGCCCTTGTAGGCGAGCAGTCGGC
>JAYWBY010000748.1:0-2822 GCA_043781115.1 Pseudomonadota bacterium | reverse complement strand
GCGTCCGCCGATCAATTTCACGTCGCTGGCGTCGCCCGCGTGCACGGGGCGGCATCCGGAAAGCGCCAGGGAGACGGCGCTGAACAGCAGTGCTTTGGGCGGAAGACGCATCTATTCATGATACCTGTGGCCCCCGCAACACGGCTAAATCTTTGACATCCGCTGGATATAACCCGGAAAGTTTGGGGTTTTTGCCAAATGTCCCATGGCCGAGGCTTTGCAACGTTTGAGGCAATAGTCGCTCTCGTCCGTCTACTAGGAACCACACTCTCAATTTTGGGGGACGCCATGCTCGAACCCTGGCGCCATGATCAAGATCTCAGAACCCGAGCCGCCCACTGGAGCGAAACGACGCTGCTGACGCTCGCCATCGCCAAGGAGCTGGTCCTCGGCGTGGTGCATCTCTTTCTCGACCAAGTGGCAAAGAAGCCGCCGTTCCGCGGCGGCGTCTAAGTTATTTCTTGTTTCTCTTCGTCTGTTTCCGGAGCTGGCCCCGGCGCGACGCCGCTTCGCTTTCGACGGCGCCGTCCGCCGCAGCCGCGGCGCGCTCGCCCGTCAGCATCCAATTGAACAGCGGGAACTTGAAGTGCCCGCCGAAGATGAAGAAGAGCCCGATCAAGATGAACGGGATGCTCAGGAGCTGGCCCATGTTCAGGGGCAGGCCACTCTCGAAGTCCACTTGGTTTTCCTTCAGGAACTCGATGGAGAGCCGGAAGGCGTAGCCGAGGACCAAGGTCGAGCCGAACATCAGGCCGGCGCGCGGCTTCCTCTCGGCGCCACGGTAAATGCCGTATGCGATGGCGCAAATGCTGAGATAGCCAACGGCTTCGTAGAGCTGCGTCGGGTGGCGCGGGATGTTGTCCACTTTTTTGAAGACGATCGCCCACGGCACGTCCGTCGCCTTGCCGACGATCTCCGAGTTGAAGAAGTTGCCGATGCGGATGAAGCCGCCCGTAAGCAGCGCCGGCACCGTCATGCGGTCGGTGATCCAGAACCAGGTGATCTCGGGATACTTCCGGCAGAAGAGCACGAGAGCGATCATGACGCCGAGGAAACCGCCGTGGCTCGCCAGGCCGCCTTCCCAGATCTTCAGGATCCGGATGGGGTTGGTGAGGTAGTCCATCGGTTCATAGAGGAGGCAGTGGCCGAGGCGGGCGCCGACGACCGTGCCGATGACGACGTGGAAGAGCAGCGAGTCGAGGAGCTCGACGCGCTTGCCTTCGGCTTCAAACATCTTCTTGATGATGAAGTAGCCAATGACGATGCCGAGCGCGAACAGCATGCTGTACCAGCGCAGGGCAAACACTCCGATGCCAATGATCTCGCGGTCGATGTCCCAGACCAAATCAGCGCTCCTTTGCGACCTTAGGCAGAGATCCCGTTATGTTACCCGAGGATAGTCTATGTCTCGGGCATAGACAAGAACCTCTCAGTTCAGTATTTCAGAGATTCCTTCATTCTTTTAAAAGCAGAGCGACGAGGCTTGCGGCGTTGCTTCGAGATTGGCTGGGAGAGCGTCAGTGGTCCGCTGAATCTCTGAAAAGGGAACGGACGGAGCTTAGAAACGGATAAACGGAGACCACCATGACCGGCAAACCTTCCCGAACCGCGCTTGTCACCGGCGCCTCCCTCGGCATCGGCTTGGAACTCGCCCGGAGCTTCGCCAAAGACGGCGTCAACCTGATCCTCGTCGCGCGAAGCGAAGGCAAATTGCAAGATTTGGCCAAGGAGCTCGAAGCCGCGCATGGGATCAAGGCGACGGTCATCGCCATGGACCTCGGCGCCGCCGGTGCAGCTGCCGCTTTGCATGCCAAGGTCGTCAAACTCGGCCTCCAGGTCGACTACCTGGTGAACAACGCCGGCTTCGGCCAATACGGCCGCTTCCTCGACGTCGACGGCGCGGTCGACACGGCCATGCTGCACCTCAACATGGTCTTTCTTACCGAGGCGACGCGCGTCTTCGCCCGGGACATGACGGCGCGAGGCTACGGTAAGATCCTAAACGTCGCGTCCACCGCGGCTTTCCAGCCGGGACCGATGATGGCGACCTACTACGCTTCGAAGGCCTACGTTTTGTCGCTTTCCGAGGCTTTGAACAACGAGTTTAGCGACCAGGGCGTGACCGTCACCGCTCTTTGCCCCGGCCCGACTCGCTCGGGATTCCAGGACACCGCCAAGATGGAAGGCTCGCGCATGCTGCAGCTCAGCATGATGGACGCCCAACCGGTCGCGGAACAAGGTTACCGGGCGATGATGCGCGGCAAGAGCGTCCACATCTCCGGCTTCTCGAACCGGGTCCTGGCGCAGTCCGTGCGGTTCACCCCTCGGTCGCTGGTGACGAAGATGTCGCGGTACATTGCGGACCGGAAGGGGTCGTGACCTTCGGAGTAAATTGCGGCTTGTTACAATTCTCGACAACATGTAGTCATTTTACGTCGTAAATGACCCGCGCGCAGGCGGCCTACGTTAGGCGTTAAACGGCGCCCTATTTATGGTTTCCGCGGGGACCGGTTGAGGCGCGGGTCGTTCTTGCGCATGTGCTCGCGCTGCAACGCCGCGGCCATCTGGCTGCCTGCCTGGTTCAAGGCGACCAAGTGCGTGTCCGCGGAACTTTCCGTCGACAAGCGCTTGCCGTCCTTCGTCAGCACGGCGATGCGGCAATGTAGGGTGTCGCCGGACTCGGTGCTGACGTAGGCCGTGGCGATTTCGACGTCTTTCGTGAAGCGCGTCAGGTCGCGCAGAAGTTGCGAGTCGAGGGCTCGTCGCGTGACGATGTCGAGGGTGACGTTCGTGGCTTGTATCACGGTTTGCATCGGAGCGAT
>JAYWBY010000747.1:0-2822 GCA_043781115.1 Pseudomonadota bacterium | reverse complement strand
GCCGATCGCCACCGAGCGCACGCCGCGGCCGAGTTCCACGACGACCCCAGCGCCTTCGTGACCGAGGATGCACGGGAAGAGACCTTCCGGATCCTGCCCAGAGAGCGTGAAGGCGTCGGTGTGGCAGACGCCCGAAGCGGTGATGCGGACCAAAACCTCGCCGTCCTTCGGCCCCTCGAGGTCGACTTCCTCGACGCTGAGCGGCTGTCCGGGCGCCCAAGCCACCGCGGCTTTCGTCTTCATTGCTCTCTCCTCGGCGGCCTTATTGGCCTTCCATGAAGTTTTCGATGCAGGACGGGATAGGATCCTGGCCGCTCAAAACACGGTCCAGCCGTTTGCGATCGGCTGGCATCAAGAATTCGAACACGGGCTGACGCACGCGGCTGATTTCCGGTACGAGGGCCTTTACTTTCGCGTCGATGGTGTCGGCCAGCGACGGCAAGTCTTTGGCTCGGATTAGGCCGCGGCAAAGCGGCGAGCCGCAGCTGCAGTCGAATTCGAACGGCAAATTGTGCAGCGAATATTCGCAGGTCAGCTGCTCCCCTGGCTGGATGTCGCGCCGCGCGATGTCGCAAATCGAGCCGAGGCCGACGGTCGAGGGGTCGCAGGAGTGATTCATGTAGCGACCGAAATCCCAGCACAGCACGAAATTGCCTTGAGCGTCGCGAAAGCAAAAGTGGTGCACCATTGGCGTGTAAGCTGCGGGCATCGCGGCGAGGCGCTCGGGCGTAACGACGAGTTCGAACTCGTCCTTGACCCAGGTGACGGTGCCGCGCGGAATCAAGGCGCTGGCGAATACGCCAAAGCCGGTGTGATTGCTGACTCGACGAATCTCGGTGTCGGAATGAAGCACGCGCGCACCTCAGCGTCATCCAGGGGTCATTAGTGCCGTTGACCCGGTAGAATGGCATGCCGAGGGGCGCCTGTTCAAGCGATCCCTAGATTTTCAGATTGATCAGCCGACCGACGGGCCCTTCGCTCAGCGGGCGATTGACGCCGGCCGCGGAGTCGATCAACGTCAGCGCGGCATTGCCTTCGGCTTTCGCTTGGTTCTGGTCTTTTTCGAGCAAGGCGCCGGCGATCTCGTTGTCGAGCTCGCTGGATTGGTCGGCCATGTCAGGGGCTGGCATTGGCGGCCGGTAACCGGAGATGCGCATGTAGACCTCCATCCGTTATCCGCTCCCTTCTTCGGAACAACGACCGGACGACGTGAGGGGAATGCCCGTTAGCCCCTTGGCTCGTTAGCAAAGGGGGCCTCTAAACCCTGCGGAGCTTTGCGTCTAGGCAAGTCGCCACGGCCTTGAATACCGTCGGCGAGAACAGCAGCCCCAAGTGGCCGAGGCCCGGAACGACCACCGTGTCGGTTTTGCCGGCCGCGAAGACTCGCGGAATGATGATGTTGTCGGACCCGCCGACGATCGAGAGAAAGCGCACGCGTTTGGCGAGATGGCGTTTGGCGCGAAGCCGCTTTAGGAGTTTTGAATCCGGCCTGAGGTCGCGACCGGTACGTCCTGTGATCCAATAGGCGTTGTAGGTCCCGCGGTGCGGGGAGCCGAGGGTAATGCAGCGGTCGACACGGCGGGCGCCACCGAGTTCGCAGAGGTACACCTGGGAGATGATGCCGCCAAGGCTGTGACACACGAGGTCGATCCGGCCGCCACGTACGTGTTCTTTCAAGAAGGCTTTGAGATTTATCGCGGCCGCTTCCACCGAATCTCCGGCCCGGTAGCGGAACGACAAAGTCGGACCTTTGCCCGCCAAGCGCAGATAAGCACGCAACGCGGCAAAGCACGACGGGTTGCCGAGGTAACCGTGGACCAACACCACCGTCCGCTGCTCGGCGCGTCGGACCGTCGGTCGCGAACGCTTAATCCAACCGAGCGGGTAAAGGAGCGCCGCCGCCGTAACGGCCAGGACCTCCCGGCCGATGATCCGGGAGGTCGACTCTTCACTCAAAGGAAAGTCCTGCAGAGCCGGCATCGTAACCCCCTCGGGTGCTGATATAACACTATCCCGGGCTTGATTCTCGAGTAGCCAAAGAAAGCTTTGATATCATTGAGTTAGTATTATTAACTATATTTCTATAACTAGTAATGATACTAAGTGCTCCTTATTAAAACTTGCGCGCGGGAGATAACATCATGTCAACCGAAGAAATGCGCAACTTTTGCCTTAGCATCAGTCCCTACGGTCTCCGCGTCCAAGTTCGGTTGAAGGACGGCTCTGAAATTTACTTCGGCAAAGTCGCAAACGTAGATCAGGACAAATTCCAGTTGGTCGCCGACGATGCCAGCGTCCGGTCGCTCCGTTATGCCTGGGTTGCGCGCATCCGGAATGCCTAGAAGGTAGCTGATTGCTGACGCAAAGAGCCCCTGCTCGGAAGACCGGCAGGGGCTTTGCGAACTTGCGCGGCGTTTCCCCACCGCGCCCGTTTTCAGAAGTTTACGAAGCTCGCTTCGCATTTAGCGTGACGGACGGTCGTCGTCGATTTTTGGCCGGGCACCGGGCCCATGATCGTGGTCGGCTCGACGAGCTCGGTCAAGTCGGCTTCGAACGCGGCGCTGTTATTGCCTTGGATTTGGACTTGGGGGATGACCAAGGTCCAGGTCGTCGAGCGGAAGTCCGGGATGTAGCGATGGGCCGAGACGCTGAACGAACCGTCGGCGAGGCTTTGTTTTTCGATCTCGTCGCCGAGGACGCTGACGTTGTCGAGGGAGGTTTCTTCGGCCGATTGGATTTGCATTTCCGGTTTGCCGGTCATGCTGGTCGTCGTGTAGCTGGCGGTGATGCCGTCTTTCGTCGAGCAGACGTACATGTCGGGT
>JAYWBY010000746.1:0-20178 GCA_043781115.1 Pseudomonadota bacterium | reverse complement strand
AGATAAGCCTCTTGCTTTCCGAGTTTTTTGAACTCAGCGCCGGCCTTATCGTAATACTCGAGGGCGGTTGGATAGTCGCTCAAATCGTTGCGGTAGATCGTGCCGATGTTCAAGTATTGATTTGCGGCCTGCACCTTGTCTTCTTCGAGATACTTCTCGCGGGACTTTTTGTAGGCGTCGATCGACTCTTGGTACTTCTGCTGGTTTTCGAGGATGACTCCGCGTGTTTGATAGATGCGGCCGATCAGCGACGGTTCATCCTCTTTGGCGAGGACGGTCTCGGCTTGCGCTAAGTAATTCTCGGCCAGTTCGTAGTTCTTACCTCGAACGGCGAGAAAGCCTACGGCCATTAGCGCGCCGCCTTCGTCCTCGGCCTTTTCTCCCTTCAGGTCCTCCGCGATCTTTTGTTGGAAATGCAGGGCACCGTCGAAGTCGAGGTTGGCATTGAGCGCCTCTACGAGACCCTTCAGAATTCTGGCTTCGTCCTTTTTTGTCTTGCCTAGGCGGTTGCTAAAATAGAGCGCTCGCTTGTAGGCGCTGGCGGCGTCCAAGTACTTCTTGCTGTCGGCGGCGTCTTCCGCCGCTTCAATCGCGCTCGGCAGATGCTCTTTCGCGTAAGCGACTTCGTCGGCCTCGGGGAAGCCCGCGTAACCGAGGATTCGGCCAGGAAGCCCAGCAGCGCGCGCCGCCTCGCCTAACGATTTGTCGTCCAAGGCCTTGTAGAAGGTCCCCCAATCGACTTTGATATTCGGGTCGGGAGACACGACCACCACCGTCGGCACATTGGCGAGGATCGACGCAATGCTTAATAGCGACCAGCCGTCGTGACCTTCGCCACTCTTCGTCAGGTCCATGTTGTCTCGGTTGACGTTGGCGAACACCAGCGCCATGGTGCTGCCCATGTCCGTTGCAGCCAGGGTCTTCAATGGCAAGTCGTTGAGATAACCTTTG
Source organism: Pseudomonadota bacterium (assembly GCA_043781115.1). GTDB lineage: Bacteria > Bdellovibrionota_B > Oligoflexia > Oligoflexales > CAIYRB01 > CAIYRB01. The sequence goes on along the minus strand of JAYWBY010000746.1, from coordinate 19,227 downwards.
CCATTCGAGGTCGCAACTGCCTGCGGCGGCGCCTTGACGACGCTTCGTCCTGGTTCGACGTCGTCCAAAATCAGCGGGCTCTCGAAGTGCACCAAATGGAAGGCCTTGACCTTCGTGGCAAGAGTCTTTTGATCGTTATAGGGAATCACTAAGTAGTCACGGCCGACGTTTCCCGCTTGGATCTCGGCGGGTGAATCCTTGCTTAAGACATGGCCGATGGTCGCCTTTGGAACGCTGCGGTGTGCCAAGTACGTCGGCAGGACGTCCGGTGCCGGCAGGAAGGTCAAGAGAGCCCGCTCGCCGAGTTTTTGACCAGACACCGCCACTTTTTCCCACGGGACTTCGTAGAGTTCGGCGCTAGGCGAGAGGTATAGCCGGCCGCCGGCTTCGGGAAGCGCCGCGCCGATACCGGACGACGCCAAGGCTTGCGTGTAGGAATCGGCCAGCAGGGCTTTATCGGCGGGGACGGTTGCCTCGCCGACGACTTGCTTGGACTTGTCGAGGAGGAGAAAGAGGACCTCCCCCGAAATGGCACGGTGAGCGGCGAGGATGGCGTCTTTGTCCCCGAGAACGGCTTGAATTTTGATCGTCTCGTTCACGGCCAAGAGCGCCGAAAGTGCCTTTGAAGTGCCAAAGGCGCGCGTCGCGATGTCGCTGAATCTCAGCAGAAGGTAACGGCGGAAGAGAAGTCCTTTCGCCGTATCGTCCTTGCCCGATTCCGCCAGGACCTTTTCGAAGACTTGGCGAGCCGTAAGGCGATCCGTCGGCGATTTCAAACTGCCGCCGCCAGCGACGAAGCGTTCGAGGGCTTCGAAAGCCTTCGCGAACGACCCCTGACTCACTTGGAGCTTCCATTCCAGGTTCGGATCCGTAAGAGCGCGCTTTCGAAAATCGGTGAGCAGCCCCGCAGTGCTGGCGTCCGACGCACTCTTTTGCGAGTCTTCGTAGGCAAGGAGCGTCCCGTCGTGCCAGTCCCTCGGCAAGTCGAACTTCTTCATCAGGCCGAGCGACTCTTCGAGGGTGACTTTGAGTTTTGGGTCGCCTTCGCCAGTCTTCGTGGCCTTCATCGACGACGACAGGGAGAGAATCTGCGCCAAGGGGCGAGCTTCGGCCTTCGCTCCTTCGTTGAAAATGGGCCGAATCTCTTCCGCAGTGGTGTCAAGGCCCTTCACCGTCTTGTCGAAGTCGGCCTGGTCGAGCAGGCCCAGGGTCGCCAGCCGCAGCTGGACCCTGGCGTAGTTGATGCTATTCACGAGCTCGCCGTCCGCCATGTATTTCTGGCCTTCGGGCCGGAGCAACTTGGCGGAGTCAGTAGCAACTTGGAAGGCTTCACGGGCCTTGAGGTGATAGCCGGCCTTCAAGCGCTGCTCACCGACGTTGTTCGCCAAAATGGCGATGTCCTCGGCAAAGACCGCATTCGTGGCGTCCTCCTCGTCGATCCGGCGGTCCCGTTCGGCTTTGATCAGCGCCAACTTCGCTTCGTTGGTCTCGAGCACCAGATCGGGGCGGTCGAGCTTCTCGTAGATCTTGGCGCGGAAGGCGTAGATTAAACTTCTCCGCGTGAACAAGTCGAAGCCTTTGGCCGCGGAGGCGGAGCTCTGCCCGCCGAGGTCGACCTTCGTGGCGCCAGCCGTGCCCTTTTCCTTTACCTCTTCGGAGCCGTTGGCACGGCCTTCTTCGATGCCTCGGATTTCCGTCTCCGCTTGATCGAAGAACGCCAAGGCTTGATCGAATTGGCTGTCCTGGAAGGAGCAATAGCCCAAATTCGAGAGCGTACCCATCAAGTTTTCGCGCGAACCGATGCGGCGATGAAGAGTCTCGAGGCGGTCGTAGAGCGTGATGGCTTCCTTATATTTCCCGCGCTCCCTGACCGTAAGGGCCAATGAGTCGATGGAGTAGGCGATGCGTTCGTCGTTCGCCACCGTCTCCCAGGCCGAGAGGGCGTTGCGCTGGAGACTCTCCGCGAGTTCGAGTTCGTCGACTTGGAAGGCCGACCGGCCGGCGCGGTTCAGCAAGATGGCTTCGGCTCGCGCGTCGCGCATGGGAATGACGGGGAGAACCTGCACCCGCCGCATGTAGTAGGCCAAACTCTTCTGATAGTTCTTCAGTGCGAAATAACTTTGGCCGAGGTTCTGGGCCAAGCCGGCGCGGTCGACAGACCCAGGTCGACTCAAGAAGTAGGCGTTTTGGAAGGCGTCGATTGCCAACTCCCGCCAGTCCGGGTCGCCAGCTCCGAAGAAGTCCGCAAGCATCCCGGTCTTCTGTTTCACTTTGGCGAGCACGGCGCCCGACTTGAAGTATTTGTGCTGCCAGAAATTCTTTTGCAGGTAAAGCCAGCCGAGCGTCTGGTGGACGTGCATAATCTGCCCGTTCAACTGACGCGCGCTCTCCATGAGTTGAATGCAATCTTCGATGACGCCGAGTTGACTGGTGATCGACGTGGACACGTCGATCTCATAAGTTAGGGCGTAGCCGTAAAAATAGAGTCGCTCGGCGCTTTCCGGGTGCTCGTCGGAGGCTTTCTCGTATTCGTTTCGAAGTTTATCGAGCGTCTTTCTCTTGAAGGCGGCGTCAATCTTGCCGCGATGAGCCGACACGTTTAACGGCTCGAACACGATGACTTTCTCGTATTCCTTCGAGGCCAGGGCCGGCTCGTTTATCTTAAGCAGGTTCTCGCCGCGACGAATGTAAAAGTCGACGAGCAACTGCTTGGCGGCGTTCCGGTACTCGGCCTTGCCGTCCTTCAACCGCTCGTTCAGCTTCTTTAGCATCTCTTCGGCAGGGTCAAAGCGCCCGGCCTTTTCTTCGAGCAAGGAGAGTCGCCCGGCGGCATCGAGCATGATTTCGGGCGATTCCGGATAGATGTCGACGATCTGGCGCATTTCGTTGGCGGCAACGGCCGATTTGCCTTCGGCGGAATAGAAATCCGCGATTTTCATGTGCGCCAAAGCCGGCATGATCGGCGTCCCTTTGGCCGCCGTCCTGAGCGCCACTAGCGCCTCTACTTTGTCTTCGCGGTCTTCAAGGAGGCGCACCGCCTCGGCCGAGGATAGCATCACAATATTATGATTTTCTGGATATTTAGCGACCACGCCCCGGAGTGCCGCGACGCCGGAGTCGACCCCGCCGGTGGCTGGCGCGATGACGGCGGCGTAATAAGCGGACTCGGCTTCGAGCCCCCTATCACCCGCGTACTCCTTTAGGAGCGAAACCAGCAAATCATTGGCGTCAAAGAACTTCCTCTGCGCGGCCAGGATCTTAGCCCGCACCAAACCCGCACGACCAAGAACTCGTTTGGCTTTGGGGTCTTTAGCATCGAACGCTTGCGCGATCGTTTCCGTCCGCGCCAAGAGCGACTTCAAAGTCGCCGCTTGATCCGCGGTGAGGTCGCCGGAGTAAGTCGGATAACTAAGCGGGGTCAAGTCTAGAACGACGAGCGACAAGTCGGCGAGGCCGACGACGTCCTTGAGTTCAGGGAAATTTTTGGCGAGCTTGTCGTGCACCCAAAGGGCTTCGGCGCCCCGGGCATTCTGCACCGCCCACTCGAGCTCGAGCAACGACGTCTCGGCGGCCAAGTCTGGTTGCTTCGCGGCGACGAATGCCGCTTCCGCTCGCCGTAAAATGAAAGTCTTGTCGTAGTAGTCCGGCTGTTGGTCGAACTGCTGCCGGACCGTGTCCATGTCGGCGACGGGCTTTACCTGGCCGAACTCCGGATACCTGAAGATGTCCAACCCGTCGTCCGTCTGCAGCGCGACGTAAAGAAAAGGGCCACGAATTTCGGGAGAGAACGCCGCGTATTTCGCGGTGGTTAGTGGCAACAACGAGTAGTTCTCGTGGAGTTTCTCGCCCCTCTGGCCTTCGATGTCCATGCGCCACACGCTCGGGCGGTCGTCCCCGTTGATCTTGCCGTCGAAGTTGGTGTCGTCAGCGTACCGAATGAAGAGCAGCGACTTGCCGTCTTGAGTGAAGCGTGGCTGCCCGTCTTGGAGCGCGCCGCCGTCGGTCAACTGTTCGACTTTGTCGCCTTCTTCAGTGAAGAGAAAGAGCGCGCCCTGGCGGACGAAGGCAATGCGCTTGCCATCCGGCGACACCCTCGGTTGGTCACCGTGCACGTCGCCAAGGGCCACCGGCTTCATGTCGCCCAAGTCGGCGACCATGAGCTGCGGCAGCGGGTCGCCGGGGTTTCGGGCGGCGAAGACCACCTTTTTGCTGTCGGGGTACCACGAGGGGTTGGAGTCTTCCGTCTCCTTGGAGTTGACGGCGCTGACGGCGCCTTCCGACTTGCCGATCAGGCCTTTGAACGAAAAGCCAAGATCTATGACGTGAATGTCGCCGGCCGCATCCTCGCGTCGCGACACGAAGGCAATTTTGTCGCCGTCTGGACTAATCACCGCCGAGAAATCGTCCGCCGAGTGCAGCGTGATTTGGCGACCGAACCCTCCGAGAGTGCGCTTTTCCCAAATGTCCTTGTTGCCCTTGCGGTCCGAGGTATAGACGACAAAGGCCCCGTTAGGCGACAAATCCGGCGCGAAACTCGAATCGTTGCCGGCCGTCACCTGCTCCGGAGAAAAAAGCGTCGTGTCCGCCTTCGGCGGCTCCGCCTTGAAGTCCTCGAGGTACTTGCCGCCGGAGCAACCGGCGACGAGAGCGAGCAAGATAGGGGCGTACCACTTCATTTGATGCTTTCGGCTCCCGGTTTTTTCGTCCAGTTGCCGCCCTCGTCTTGCACCCATTGCCCAGCGCGGGCGGTGTCGCGTTGAAGTTTGGCGTAAGTCCTGCGGACCTCGGGCAGATCTTTTGCCGACAGGTTCTCGTTCGAGTCGATGATCCGCTTCCAAATGTCCTCGCGGTCATGATTTTCTTCCGCGACCAGGATCTGAGCGAGCTTCGCGTCCTTGGCGTCGCCATGGCCTTTGGGCAGTAATGCCACGGCTCCTAGCGCAGTTTCGCCGACGATCTGTTTGTCCTTCAACTCGTCCAGGTCGTCACGGTTGAACTCTTGGTTTTGCCGCGCGTCCAAAGCCCGCTTGTGCGCCTGATCCATCTCCGCTTTGGCTTGCTTGCCGCCTCGGACCGACGACACGAGAATGAGGTCGTCCTCGAGCTCCCGGTAGGATCCCATAACCTGGTTCTCCAGCGCCGTCCTCTGGGTCGTTAGTTCAAAGTTGAACGTGCAAGCCGACAGCGACAGGCAGGCCAACAAGGTCATCGTCGGAAATCTCATGGGTCTAGGCTCCTGACACTTGCGGAGGGGTTTCGGGCGGCGGAGGCGGGGTCTTCGGCTCCGCCGCCGCGGGCTTGGCGCTTTGGTCGCCACCCGTCATTTGATCGGTGAAGTTTTGAAGGAGCTGACTGATCGGAAACCGCGTCAGCTTCGGCGTCGGGATGGGGGCGCTGAGAACCCGCACGTCGACGTCCATGCCCATTTCACCGTTCTTGATCGGGATCGACACTTGACGGACCTCGCCGAAGGCCAGCGCTTTGCGCATGTCGGAGATCGACGGATTTTGTTCGAATGGGTCGACGTAGAAGAGCATCATGCGGAGCTGCTCCTTCCCGATCGAGGTGATCTCGACGCCGCCGGACAGGTCGTTGGAGCGGATGTCGTACTTTATGTGCACCGTCCCGTCCAAGTACGGGTTGGAAAAGACAGTCCAAGACGACGACTTTCCTTTCAGGTTCGGGAACCGTTCGATCATCTTACGGGTGTCGAGGCGCGTCATGTGAACCGACGTCATGAAGCCAAGCGGGATTTTCTTCACCTCTTTCGCCTGCGAATCGAAGGCAAGCTGGAAGTCGCCTTGGATCTTACCTCCGAGAAACCCAATGACGAACTGGTTGACGGCGAACCAGTTCTGGCGGAGTTCCAAGTCGAACTCCATCTTCGTCAACTCGAGGTTGGCGGCTTCTAGCCGCTTGATCGAAATAGGGCGACGCTCAGGGAAGAAGGGTCGGATGTTCGGGTAGTCAACGGTAGCAATGATGTTGCTGTTCGCCGAGAGCTTGTCTTCGTTCTTGGCGAAGTATTGGCCCGTGAGTTTGTCGAGCTTCGAGTCGCCCACTTCGGGGGTTTCGCCATCGTCGGCGACTTTGACCTCGGCTATTTCCTCTTTCTCGACGGGCGTTGGAAGCGTGGTTACGCTGGTCGCCGTAGCTGATCCGGTCGTAGCTGAGGCGACGCTCGGAGTAGGCGCCGTTGCCGCAGGGGCGGCGGGTGAGGGTGCCGGCTTCGTGAGTTTCGAAAGGTCCGGCAGCTGAATAACTTGCTTGAATGGGATTTGCCCTTTGATCTCTTCCACAACCAATAGAGGCGGACCCCCTTTGCCGTCCAGGGCAGGAATCATGACGTTGAATTTGTCGAAGTTGGTCTGCCCGTCGATCGACGCCGTCTTCATGTCCGGCGTGTCGACCTCCAAGTTGATGTCGACCTTGCCCGACGTCTTGATCCCCATCGGCAAGCGTTCGTCGCCGCTGTGAACGACGTTGGTCTGGACTTTGGCCTTGAGCCGCCTCGGCATGTAGTCCGGTCCGATCGTCGTATCAGCGCTGAAGACGACCGTCGTGCCGAAGTCGGGGAGTTTCGCGCTGATTTCTTTGATTTTGATGTCGGTAAGGTGGGCTTGCTCGAGCGACACGCCGATCTGGATGTCGGAGACCGGATACGGGAGGGGACCGCCCTCCACCGCGACCTTGCCGATGAACAAGTGGCTATCGACGCTGGTGCTGAGTTGGGGCAACAGCGCGGCCAGGTTTAACGGCCCGTCGATCGTGTTGACGATGCCGGTTTCGAGAGCGTAACGACCCACCGACACCTTCATTCCCGCCGGGCCGTCGTCGTCATCATCGCCCCCGTCCGCGTCGTTCGCACCCTTGGGTGGCGGCAAGGTCAGGGACACGCTCTCGAACTTCTGTGACAAGTCGATTTTCTGCTCTTGCAGCGTCCCGGAGGCCAACACCCGCGTCTCGAAGTTCTTCACCTTGACGTTGAAGAGCGGCACTTCGGTGTTGAGCTTGGTCAAGTTGAACTGCGAGTTGAACCGCACGTCGGCCTGCTTCAGCAGATCAGGAACCGGGGTGGTCGTCGGATCCGGTAGCTTGCCTCGAGCCGCGAACTGGAAGTCCATGGCGCCCGTCAGCTTCGTCGGCATGACGTCGGCCATGCCGAGCAAGGCGCCGAGCGGCAAGACGATGGAGTGGAGCTTCTGCAGCGAATCCATGCGCCCGAGCGCGCTCGAACGAAACTTCGAGCAGCGCGCTTGGCAATCCGCCATTGCCGAAAATTCCATGAGGTCGGTCAATTCGAAGTTTGACGAGAAGGCGGCGCGGGCCAAGTCTTGGCGCCCGTCGGCGTCGATGTCCGCGTACATCGGGACGTCGATAGCGGCGATGCCGTCGCCTGAAGCCGTTATGTGCTCGGCTTCGGCGTTGACCTTGAAGATTGGCGCTATCATTTCAGGCCAGAGGGCACGAATCGTGACTTTGGTCGTCAGGTCTTCGACGCCGGCCCGCACTTTGCCGATCGACAATTTCTGTTCGGCGTCGACTTTGGGAATGTCCATGTTGATCGCTAAATCGACCTGCGAGCCGCTACCGTTCAACGATGGCCCGGCCGCCAGGGAGACGTCGCCCGAGAGCGGCTCCATCGTGACGCCGACTCCCGGATAATTGACGGCGAGATCTTCCAGCCAGATCACTCCCGAGACGTACGGGAGCGGCACGCCCTTTTCGATATTGGCGAACTTGGCTGGTTCGACCGTGCCTTCGATCTTCAGTTCGTCGAAGCTGATGTCACCATCCGCGGTCAAACCCGGCACGAAGGGTTTGGCCAAGTGGGCAGCTTCCTTCAGGTCCAAGTTGAACTTCTGCTTAAGCTTCAGGGCAATCGCATCGAAGTTCCCTTCGGGAACGCCGATTGTTCCGCGAAGTTCGTACGTAATCGCGTCCGCCAAATTGACGTCCATGTTGTCGAACGTGATGCCCTTGTAATCGTCGGCGATCGCGATGCGAAGCTTCATGAACGTCGCCAGATCCTGGTAGCCCGCTATCGGCGTCTCGAGCGTCATCAATCGGTTGGCGAAGTCGACGTTGATTTTCTTTAGATTCTCAAACTCAAAGTGCAGGTTCAGAGCCGTCCGGACGAGGAGGCTCTGCTTCAAACCTCCCGTCAAGCGTCCGTCTTCGCCTCGCACACCGTCCGTGACGTTGAGTTCCAGCGGATGCTCGAAGGGGCTGGTCATGTTGAACCAGATGTTGCTTGCGCGCCCGAACCAATGAACGCCCATGTCGAAGGTCACGCCGTTGGTCATTACGATCTGAGCGATTTGGCCCTTTTCTTCCTTGATCATGTCCAGCCGCAGGTTTTTGATGCCGACGTTTTGCGTCAGCAGTTCGACTGGCATGTAAATCAAAGCCGGCGAGAACGGTAGGAGGTCGTTGCCGGTCGACTTTTTGGTCGCTTCGGCCGCCCTATCTTCGGGCGTTTCCGGCTCGGGGGGGAAATGCACGGCGCGGTAAGCCAAAATGCTGTCGAAGTTCCACACGCCGTCGACTTGCTTCAGGTGAAACTCGGGACCAATGAGTTGTAAGGCTTTGATGTGGATACGTCCCGCAAAGAACTTGGCCACGCTATAACGGACGTCCAGAGCCTCGAAGTTGGCGAGCGGGATCGGGTTGATTTCGCCGCCGTGGGCGAAGCCGCGGGTGTCGCCTGACGCTGGGGGGTAAAACTGCACGTTGCTGAGTTTGACCCCGGTAAGCACCTTGAATTCAGCGCCGCCGATCTCGAGCTTGCCGCCGGTTTGCTCTTCGACTTGAGCTTTCACGAACGAGCGGATGTCGTCGGCTTTTACAAAGATGCGAATGCTCGTATAGAGCAGCAGCGAGAAGACGGCGATCGCGACAAGTCCCCAGGTCAGGAGTCTGGCGATCAACACCTTCCAGCGAATGCGGCGGCGGCGCTCACGGAGCCAACGAAATGGTTTGGTCCATTTTCGTCCTTGGCGCGCGACTGCGACCTCGTCGAGTGCCGTTGCGGGCGCCTCGGACGACGGTTCGGTCTTGTCTTCGGGCTCCTCGCCCGAATCGTTCGGCGGCTCGACCTCTGACACGCTGCTCAACCCCACCGGAAAGAACCTAATTCTCCAGTAGTTAAGTATATATAGGTTGAGCACATCGGGCGATGGGCAGGCTTTGCCCGAAACCCGATTTTTAGGATTTCAACAAACTACGGCGCTTTCCACTTACCAATCAGATTTGTGGACCGTATTTCATGAGCTCTTTGCCGGCATCCGTGTCCGTGAAGCGTTTGAACTTCTCGGCGAACATGCCCGCGAGCTTTTTAAGCGTCTCGTCGTAAGCTTTTTTGTCCGACCAAGTGTTCCGCGGGTTCAGGATTTCGGAGTCGACGCCCTCGATGGCGACCGGCACCTCGAAATTGAAGACGGGGAACTTCTCGAACTTGGATTTGGCGAGCGAGCCGTCGACGATCGAGTCGATGATGCGGCGGGTCGCCTTGATGCTCATTCGCTTGCCGACGCCGTATGGCCCGCCCGACCAACCGGTGTTGACCAGGTAGGCGTGCGAGCCGTGCTTTTTCATTTGGGAGGCCAAGACCTTGCCGTAAGACGTCGGGTGCAGCAGCAAGAAGGCGTTGCCGAAGCAGGGCGAAAACGTCGCTTGAGGTTCCTTGACGCCGATTTCCGTGCCGGCGACCTTGGCGGTGTAACCGGAGAGGTACTGGTACTGGGCTTGTTCGAAGGTCAACTTCGCGACCGGCGGCAAAACGCCGTACGCGTCGCAAGTTAGGAAGATGATGTTTTTCGGGTGGCCACCCTTCGAGATCGGTTTGACGATGTTTTCGATGTGCTGGATCGGGTACGAGACGCGGGTGTTCTCGGTCTTCGACTGATCGTTGAAGTCGACGTTGCCGTCCGGCTTGACGACGACATTTTCGAGGAGCGCGTCCCGGCGGATGGCATTAAAAATGTCCGGCTCACTTTCGCGCGACAGGTTGATGCATTTGGCGTAGCAGCCGCCCTCGAAGTTGAAGACTCCGTCCTGATCCCAGCCGTGCTCGTCGTCGCCGATCAACGCGCGTTTTGGGTCGGTCGACAAGGTCGTCTTGCCCGTGCCCGAGAGGCCGAAGAAGAGGGCCGTGTCGCCGGCCTTGCCCATGTTCGCCGAACAGTGGAACGAGCCGATGCCCTTCAGCGGCAAGAAGTAGTTCATGACGCTGAAAATGCCCTTCTTGATCTCGCCGCCGTACCAGGTGCCGCCTAGCAGGGTCATGCGTTCCTTCAAATGGAAGGCCGCGAACACTTCCGAGCGGAGCTCCAGGCGCTTGAATTCGTCGCACTGGGTCTTGCAGGCGTCCAGGATCGTCCAGTCGGGCTTGAAAGTTTTCAGCTCGGCGTCGGTCGGGCGGATGAACATGTTCTTGGCGAAGTGCGCCTTCCAGGCGACTTCCGTGACGAGGCGCATCGACAGCCGGGTCGAAGGGTTGGCGCCGCAGTAGGCGTCGACGACGTAGAGTTTGCGGTTATTGAGGCGGCCGACGGCCAGTTTCTTCAGCTCGTCCCAGACCGGTTGCTTGATCGGGTTGTTGTCGGAGCCAGTCCCGGCCCACCAGACGTTCTCTTTGTTCTCGGGATCGACGACGATGTATTTGTCTTTTGGGGAGCGACCGGTGAAGCGGCCGGTATCGACCGAAACAGCCCCCGTCTTGGTTAGTACCCCGCGCTCGAACCCTTGTGCGCCGGCGCCCGTTTCGTGTTCGAACAACAGCTCGTACGAGGGATTGTAGAAGAGCTCGTCGACGGCATTGATGCCGAGTTTGTCCAAACCGATGCTCTTAGGCGTTGCGACGGAGTTCGTCATACGGTCTCCAAGTGGCGGGAATTCGTGACAAAGACAGGCTTATGACTTAGCAGAAATTCGCAACGGACTTAACCCCATGAAATTAATTCATGTGAAATCAATATCTTAAGAAGTTGCGGGCAAAGCGAAGGCGCTCGGTGGAGCGCCTTCGAAGGGATGGGACTTTCGTTCACCACTGAGGAGGACAAGTCCCTTTTAGCAAGGCGACCATGGCAATTTCTTAAGGCGAGCGACGCTCTTCTAGATCAAAGATCTTGCCCGGGTTCATGATGCCGTGAGGGTCGAAGACCCCTTTCAATTTCCGCATGAGGGCGACTTCCTCCGCGGTGCGCGAATAGTGCAGGTCCTTCTTCTTAAGCAGTCCAATGCCATGCTCGGCGCTGATGCTGCCTTTGTACCGACCCAAAATGTCGAAGATCCGTTTCTCGACTTCCCGCGCTCGCGCTTGGAACTCAAGGAAAGGCTCCGTCTTCGGCCCGACGTAATTGATGTGCAGGTTGCCGTCGCCGATGTGACCGAAGAGCACGAGCTGCATGTCTTTCGGCGCCCGGGCCACCTCCTTCTCGAGGTCGGCGATGAAATCCGTGAGCTGGTCGATGGCCAACGAAATGTCGTTTTTCCGGGCGTGCCCGTGCTTGGCGATGCTCTCCGTGATGTTTTCTCTCAGGCCCCACAGTTCTTTAAATTGTGCCGGTGACGACGCCACGACTGCATCGGTGATAAGACCCTGCTCGAAGATCTTCTCGAGAAGAGGCTGCATGATTTCGCCGCCCGTCGGGCCATCTTCGACTTCAAGCAAGACGTAGAAGGGCGAGATCTGGGCGAACGGCGTCCTCGCGCCCAGCGCGTTCTTAAGAACGATTTCGTGAGCTTCCTTGGTGAAGAACTCGAAAGCGCTGATCTGCACGCCAGCGAGGTTGCAGACGCCGAGAATCTTCGGGATGTCCGGAAAGGTGTCGACCGCCATCACCGACACTTGAACGTTGCGGGGTGGCGGCGTCAAGCGGAGCGTCGCCCGGGTGATGATCCCGAGGGTTCCTTCCGAGCCGATAAACATCTGTCTGAGGTCATAGCCCGTGTTGTTTTTGCGGAGGCTGGTGTTCATGTCAAGAACCTCGCCGTCAGGAAGGACTACTTCCAGGCCGAGGACTTGCTCGCGCATGCCGCCAAAACGAATGAATTTCACGCCACCGGCGTTGGTCGCGATGTTGCCGCCGATTTGGCAGCTGCCTTTTGCGGCCAAATCGAGCGGAAAGAACAAGCCAGCTTCGCGCGCCGCTTCCTGAACTTGTTGGGTGGTGATGCCGGCCTCGACGCGGATCGTCAGACCGATCGGGTCGACTCGCTCGAGCCGATTCATGCGGTTGAGCGACACGACGTATTCACCGTTGGTGGCAACGGCGCCCCCAGCCAGTCCAGTGCGCCCACCGCTCGGCACTACCGCCAAGCGCTCCTCGGAGCAGTACTTCAAAATTTTCGATACGTCCTTGGTCGATCCCGGGAGCAGGATCGCCGTCGGCTTCGGTTGATTGAGCCGCGTCCAGTCGCGCCCGTAAGCCTCGAGATCGGCCGCGGACGTTAGGACGTAGGACTCGCCAAGAAGACCACGAAAGTAACTGATCGCTTTATCCGTCATAGGCGAAAGATAGCAAAACTCCGTCGACTTTGTCCGCTCTCTTGGTCGCCGGAGCCGAGCTGTTGATAACCCTGGGCATAAGCCTGTGGATCACCTGTGGACGAAGCTGGGGATCGCCTCTCGAAATGCACTGGCCATCCGGGGCCGAAACCCAGAGGGTACGCCAACGAATTGTGATTTTGGCAAAAAAAACAGTAAATTAGAACAATTTCTAAAGTGTACGGCGATTCTCCCCGAGGACCCTCTCGAGCATTTCGGGCGCCCTTGGCCCAGCCCTAGAGGAGACTCCCGATGACCCGAGACAAAAACTCCGCATGGCGCCTCGCCCTCGCTCCTTTGGCTTTGACCCTCGCCGTTGCCGGTTGCGGCAGCGAAGACAAGATTCAAAGGACGGGCGGGCGGCAGCCGACGAAGACCGATAAGCAATCGAGCGACGGCACCAAGCACGAAGGTGACATCGATCAGCTCGTAACTCCTCCGCGGGAATACTACGACACGCTGTTTGCGAATTCACTGAAGCTGCTCGACAAGGGCGCTGCGCTAAATCTCGCGGGCGCTTCTCAAATTCTTTGGGTGAACTTCAAAGGCGCGAGCCTGACCAAAGGCTTCCAGGACGGCCAGTCGTTTATCCTATGCAAAGCCTCGGCGACGATTCCCGCGGCCGGACTGAGCCCTGCCGATGAGGCTTTGGTGGTCTCTGGCGTGCAACAGTTTTACGACGACGCGGGCGCGACCCTCACCGTCACCGCTCAACAACCCGCGAGCGGCGAATACACCACCATCCACGTCAGCGGCTCTTACTCCGACCTCGGCTGCATCGGCAATGGCGTCTTAGGCATCGCACCGTTTGACGTCGGTAACGCCAACCATAGCGACGTCGGCTTCGCTTTCGTCAAGAACGCCGGCGGCGCCAGCGTCATCGCCGAAACCGTCGCCCACGAGGCTGGTCACTCCTTTGGCCTCGAGCACGTGAGCAACGACAAAGACTTGATGTACGCGTCGAACAGCCCGAACATCACCGGCTTCGCCTCCAGTAGCGTCTCCGGCACCAACCGTCTCCAAGACGGCCCAGCGCTGCTTCGCCAAGCCCTCGGCGCAGGCGCCGCGGCACCCGCCCCCGGGGCTGCTAGCCAACCCGCTCCGGCGACGCCGATCGCCGGTTTGCCGAACTTGCCGGCTGGTCTCCAGGGACTCCCTGGCCTCGACCAACTTGCCAGCATTGCGCAGCTGCTTCCCGGTCTGACGCCAGGCAGCGTCTTGGACATCTCAAAGCTTCTACCGCAAATCCAGGCCCTAATCCCGATCGCCGCGAGCGGTGTCAACCTCCCCGGCCTGGACAAAATCTTCACGATAGTCGGTGTAGCCGGCGCGGCGGGCGGCGCGCAAGCTGGCACCCCAGCATCGACCGGTGCGAACCTCCCAATCAACGGTCAAGCCGCGGGCGCAATCCTCGGCAGCGGCGGCAACATAAGCACGCTCGCGGGCCTTGCTGGCCTCGCCGGTTTTGGTAGCATCACGACTTACGTCAGCGCGGCCCAAGCCGTTCTCGGCGGCGTGCAAGGCGCCATTCCCGCCGCGAAGACCCAACCCTCCTCGGCCACGCCGGCTCCGGCCCAGCTCGGTTCGGTTCCCGACCTTGCGGCGCTCCTGGGCCTCGCCGGCTCCAGCAGCAACATCGCGACTTTGATCTCGAGCCTCGGCGGCTCGGCCCAAATCGTCAACGGCAACTTCTCGGGTGCCAACAAGGACGCTCTTTTGAGCCTCCTGAAAGTCGCCTATGCTCAGCAATATCTCGACCTGATCAGTCAAGCGCCTTAATCAGCGTATGTGTTCGAGCGCTTGGTGCACCGTGACGTAAATCATGTTCAACACTTCGTCGGTCGTGGCGCTAATCTGCAGGACGTTCGCCGGTTGATTCATTCCGACCAGAATCGGTCCGACTAAGGAAGCTCCTGCCATGTTCGCCAAGAGCTTGTAGGCGATGTTCGACGACGCCAGGTCAGGAAAGATGAAGACGTTGGCGTTTTCCTTCAACTGGCAGAAGGGGAATTCGCGCTGCCTCAACTCGGGACTCAGTGCCACGTCAGCCTGCATCTCGCCATCGATCTCGAGCTCCGGCGCCAGTTTCCGCACGATTTCGACGGCTTCAGCGACCTTGATGCTTTCGGGATGGCGGTTCGATCCGAAGCTGGCGAAGCTCAGCATGGCGACGCGCGGCTTTTCTTTGGTGTATCGGCTGGCCACTTTGGCCGTCGTGATCGCTATGTCCGCAAGGGTCTCCGCCGTCGGCGACATGTTGATCGTGCAATCGGCGAAAAAGTACTGCTTCTGCTTCATCATCACCATATAGATGCCGGCTAACTTATGTTTTTGGTCGACTCCGATGATTTCGAGCAGCGGCTTGGCCGATGTCGCGTAGGGCTCGACGACGCCCGAGAGCAGAGCATCGGCGCGGCCGGTCTTCAGCATCATGGCGGCAAAGTAATTGTGATTGTGCATGTGCTGCAGCGCGGTGGTCTTCGTCACCCCCTTCAAATGCCGCATCTCGAAGAATTTCGTGGCGAACTCTTCCACCAAATCCGAATGGAACGGGTTGATGATTTGAACTTTGGCGCCAATTTGCGGCAAACCGTACAACGCCGCCTTTTCGAGGATGCGGGTTTCCGATCCGAGCAAACACAGGCGGACGTCGCCTTCGTCGGCGACCTGGGCCGCCGCGCGGAGGATCCTGCGGTCGTACGCATGCGGGATGACAACTAGCGGCACTTTCTTCGTCTTAGTCCGATGAGCGACGATGTCGCGCTTCAAAGACCGCATGAGACTTTGCGTCGGGCCGAGAATGCGTTCGATCTGACGCGTGTATTCAGCGATGTCGATCTGCTTCCGCGCCACGCCTGAATCCATCGCGGCCTTGGCGACGGCCGGAGCCACGTGGAAGAGGACGCGCGGGTCGACCGGCTTCGGAATCAAATAGTCTTTGCCGAATTGGTAGACTTCGCTTTCCTTGTAGGCGCGCATGACTACGTCGGGCACGTTTTCCTTGGCCAAAGCCGCAATGGCGCGAACGGCCGCGAGCTTCATTTCTTCATTGATGGTCCGTGCTCTGACGTCGAGCGCACCGCGGAAGATGAAGGGAAAACCCAAGACGTTGTTCACTTGATTCGGGAAGTCTGACCGGCCGGTCGCGATGATGGCGTCAGGACGCGCCTTCCGGGCGACATCCGGGTGAATCTCGGGGTCCGGGTTCGCGAGCGCGAAAATGATCGGGCTCTTTCCCATGCCCATGATCATTTCGGGCGACAGGACGTTGGCGACGGAAACTCCGACGAAGGCGTCGGCGTCTTTTAGCGCCTCTTCGAGCGTCCGGAGCTTCGTCTCGTTGGCGAAGCGCGACTTGTATTGGTTCAAGTCTTTACGGCCCGAATGGACGACGCCTTTGCTGTCGCAAAGAATCAAATACGTCTTCTTGACGCCCAAAGACAGGAAGATCGACGCACAAGCGATCGCCGCGGCGCCGCCACCGGAGAAGACGACCTTGGCGTTTTCGATTTTTTTCCCGGCCACTTCCAGCGCGTTCAGAAAAGCCGCCCCGGCGATGATCGACGTGCCGTGTTGATCGTCGTGGAAGACGGGGATCGACATCTGCTCACGCAGCTTTTCTTCGATGTAGAAGCACTCCGGAGCCTTGATGTCCTCGAGGTTGATCGCCCCGAAGGTGGGCTCCAAGGCCTTCACCGCGGCGATGAAGGCGTCCGGGTCCTTGGCATTAATTTCAATGTCGAAGACGTCGATGTCGGCAAACTTTTTGAAGAGCATCGCTTTGCCCTCCATCACGGGCTTGGCCGCGTGCGCGCCGATGTCGCCCAGGCCCAAGACGGCGGTCCCGTTCGTAATGACGCCGACGAGGTTGCCTCGACCCGTGTACCGGTACGAGTCCTCCTCATTTTTCTCGATCGCCAAACAAGGCGCGGCGACGCCTGGAGAATAGGCCAAAGACAGGTCTTGCTGGGTTTCGCAGGGTTTCGCCAAACCGGTGTAAATCTTCCCGGCAGGAGTGCGCTCGTGGTAGGCGAGGGCGTCTTTGTCGAGTTGTTCTCTGGATCCCATGGTCAATCCTTCAATTAAACAAATTCGCTTCAGTCAAATGTCGTTCATGAATGCGACCAAGACCTGATCCTGCTTGTCGCGAAGATCGGCGATCGCCGGTTGGAGCGAACCTTTTTGGCCGTTTTCGAGGATCGTGAAGGCGCAGATGCCGTGCTTCGGATGGCGAAAGTAACCCGCCAAACCCGACACGGAAATCGGCTCGGTCAAAGTCCCGGTCTTGGCGCGAATGAGGCCTTTCAGGTCGACCGCATCGCCTTTGCCGAAACGCTTCTTCAACGTCCCGTCCCAGCCGGTGGCCGGCAAACTCGCCAAGAATTCCGGGAAGAGTTCCATGTGGCGTTCCATGTAAGCCAAGACTTCAGTCACTTGGCGCGCCGAAAGGCGGTTCTCGGTGGCGAGACCCGAGCCGTTTTCCAAGACGAAGTCCGTCTTTATCCCGACATCCTTCTTCAAGAAGTCGGAGATGACGTGCATGCCGTTGGCAAAACTGCCGGAGCCCGGAGCGTCGGGGTCGCCCGATTTCGGAAAGGCGGCGCCTAGGCGCTTCACCAAGGTGTCCGCGATGAAGTTGTTCGAGAAAGTGTTGAGCCCCGAGACGATACGCCGCATCTCGTAGCTTTCGAGCTCGACCAAGAGCGTCGCGCCTTCGGGCTTCGTCCCAGCCTTCACCAGGCCGCGGACGATGACGCCCTCGGACTTCAGAAACGCCTTTAGGTACTCGCCGGACGCTTGCAAGTGGTTACCCACCGAGCGATATATTTTTTGCATCGGCATGTCGGCGCCGATCGTGCCGCTCGCCGCGAGGCGCTCTTCCTTCCGACCATCGCCGATTCGTTTGACCTCAAGGGCTTTGCCGGCTTGCGCCTTCGTCGTCTTGACGTTGTTGTCCAATACGACGCCGCGAAGCGGATAAGGATCGAGGCTAACGATGGCGGGTCGCCCGGGTCGGTCACCGGGAGCGATAGCGACCGCGAACGTGTTGAAGTTGACGCCGAACGCGGAAATGGGCGCGTCATAGGCATTGTGGCTGGATTTCGTTCCGGATTTCCGCGATTCGTCGCGGCTCTCGTTGTCGAAGAGGCTATTGTCGATGACCAAGTCGCCGGTGAACTCGCGAATCCCGAGGTTCTTCAAGTCAGCGGCCAATTGCCAGAGCTTCTCCGAGACGATGAAGGGATCGCCGTCGCCGACGACGACGAGGTCGCCGAGGATTTTGTCGTTCTTCCGCTGTCCAGTGTAGAGAAACGGCGTCCTAAACGTGCGTACCGGCGTGAAGCGGGCCAGCACGGCGGCCGTCGTGATGATCTTGGTCACTGACGCCGGCGCCACGAGTTGGTCTGCGTCTTTTTCGTAAAGAGTCTTACCGTCGCTTAAGCGCGTAACCAGCACGCTTTGATCGAGGTTCGGCCCCTTTCCCGCCAAGAGCTTGGTAATGCTGCTGTCGGTCTTGGTCTGAGCCGCCAGCGCGGAGGTGCCGAGCACGGCGGCCAGCCCGAGGATTAGTGCCTTCAAGGGTCACCCTTTCAAGCCATTTTGGTAAGAATTAGCGAGTCTTAGTGTACCACTATACGTCCCGAACCGCTCTTGCTATGGTGAGGCCCCGCATATTGTAGGTATTGAGCCGCCCTTGGAGGTTCTGGAATGACGGTCAACGACATCACGATCATTGGTACAGGACCTGCCGGACTGACGGCCGCCATCTATGCCGCCCGCGGCGGCGCCAAGCCGGTAATTTACGCCGGCATGCAGCACGGTGGTCAGCTTACGACCACCACCGAAATCGAGAACTTCCCCGGATTCAAGGATCCCATCATGGGTCCGCAGCTGATGGCCGACATGACCGCGCAAGCCGAGCGCGTCGGCACGCGGCTCGAGTACGACGAGATCACCCGTGTCGATTTCTCAGGCAAGATCAAAAAACTCTGGGCCGGCGACAAAGAGATCCAATCAAAGACGGTGATCATCGCGACCGGCGCGACCGCCAAGACGCTCGGTCTGCCGAACGAAGACAAGTTGATGGGACGAGGTCTGTCGACTTGCGCCACCTGCGACGGCTTTTTCTACAAGAACAAGCGCGTGGCGCTCGTCGGCGGCGGCGACTCGGCCATGGAAGAGGCCAACTACCTCGCGAAACTATGCTCCGAGGTCTTCCTGCTGCATCGTCGCCCGGTCTTCAAAGCCTCCAGCATCATGCTCGAACGAGCCAAGAAGAACCCCCGCATCAAGTTCATGGTGCCCTACGGCATCGAGGACACGGTTGCCGCCGAGCACGGCCTGACCGCCATCGTCATCAAGAATCTCGACACCGGCAAAACGGAGCAGCTGAAAGTCGATGGCCTCTTCATGGCGATCGGCCACACGCCGAACTCCGCCGTCTTCAAGCAATACGTCGACACGGACCCGGCCGGCTACGTCCTGGCCGATCACACCAGAACGAAAACTCCGGGCATTTTTGCCGCGGGCGACATCTCGGACTCGACCTTCCGGCAAGCGGTGACCGCTGCCGGCATGGGTTGTCAGGCGGCGATTTTGGCGCTCCGCTATTTGGAAGAGCACGAATAATGGGCCTCTTTTCAGGAATCAAGGACAAGCTCGCCGGCGGGACGCCC
>JAYWBY010000745.1:0-2841 GCA_043781115.1 Pseudomonadota bacterium | reverse complement strand
CGCCGCCGTTGGTGTCGTCCCAGGGAATCGCCAACATGAAATTGCGGGCGAGACCGGCTTTGCTCAAGCTGATGATGGCGTCGACTTGGCTGTCGAGCGGGTCGGCCGAGGCTTCGGCCTTCGTCAGCTCGGGCGTCGCCGTTTGCGCTTTGACAACGAGGTCTTGCAGACGGCCGCGAATTTCGTTCGACGAGACGACCAGGCGGTCGAAGCGGTCAATGAGCGACTTTTGCGCGCCGATGGCTTCGAGCGGTTTGACGGCGTCCTGCACCGTTTGACGCAGTTCTTTGACGTTGGTGAAGGACTGCATCGGCCGACCTTGGGCATCGACGAAGGCGTCGGCGCTGTCGTTGGCGTCGGAGCGGACGCTGAAGCCGACCGGGCCAAGGAGGCCGGTGCTGCTGCCCGATAGAGTCTCAAAGGCGAAGTTGACGCTCCCTAGGTTGGCGCCGAGGCGAGCGTTGGCGAGTGAATGGCCGTTGCTGCCCGATTCCCAAGTGTTGTTCAAGACGAGGCCGACGGATTCCGGCAGATCCGTCAAACCCTGGCCGAAAAGATTCGACAGCCCGAGTTTGCGGAAAGTCGATTCCTGCTGGGCCAAACCACCGAGGCCGTCTGCGCCCGCCGGCACGGTGCCGTCGATCTTCTGGAAGAGCGCCGCTTGCACTTTGTCGATCAGGACGATTTGGATGAGCGTCGGGCCTTGGGCCGGCTCCGCCATCAAGAGTCCCGTCGGACCCAGCGTGAACGGCGAAAGCTTCGGCAAGCTGAGCCCCGCGGCTAGTCCCGCCATGGCCATCATGAAGTTACGTCGGTTTTGCGTCACCATGGTCATCTCCCGAAGCCGTCAGAAACGTTAGATACGAGCCGCGAACGCCAAAGAGGAAATCAGGGAACTCACCGCCGCCGCCGGATCCTTGAGGCACTGCGCCGTCAGTTCGTCGACCAAACCGCGCGAGTCGTCGGTATCCATGTCTAGAAACGGCAGAGCCCGAGAAATCATGGCGTTGGCTGAGGGCGCGTCATCGCACCGGCACTTGTCGCCTTCGGGGTCTTTCTTGGCAAGCTGGTCCTTGCATACGGCTCCCGCGTTCGTGCCGACGATGCCGAGCGCCAGGATGTAGGCGACGCTAGGGCTGTCGGCGTAAACTTCGCCGAGTCGCAAGCTGGTCGTGCCGCCGAAGTTCCGCGAGAAATCGGCCATGAGGTCGCGGGTGCCGGCACCGTCGCTCTTTTTCAGAGTCTTGCCGGGGCCCAAAGCCGCGAAGATGCTTTGCGCCAGGATGTCGGTGCTCTTCAATTTGAGTTCTTTGGCGGCCGAGCCGTCCGCGGAACTGTCCGCCGCCGCTTCGCCGGGGCCGCTGCCGCCGCCAGCCGCCGCGTCGCCGCGCCGGTTTTGATGGGTGGTCGCCGTGCAAGCGACCAGCGCCGCGGCGCCGAGAGACAAGAGGATTTGTGCGTAGATTTTCACGGCTGCTCTTCCCTTATTCGCAGGTATAGCGGGAACTAGTGAGGAAACCCTTCAGCGCCGCGGCCAGCGTTTGTCCACCCTCGTCGAAGGCTTTCTTGATGGCTTGCACGGTGACTTCATCGGCTTGGACGTTGGCCAAATGCTGCGGAAGTTGGCGACCCAGCGCGGTGCCGAAGTCGGCATTGGCGGCCATGACCTCGCCCAGGCCACTGAGGCCTTTGAACGGCGCCGGCGGCACGCCGTCGCGCGCGGCCCAGCACGAGCCGTCTTCCGCCAGGAGGGCCTTCAGCTCTTTGTTCGAGGCGCCGGCGTTGTCTTCCGATAGGTTGTCGATGGCCTCGGGCTTCAGCGTTTCGCCCTTCGGCCCGAACTTGCGGAAAGCGACCGACAAAGGTCCCATGTGCGGGGAATGACAAGTGGCGCAGACGGGGCCGGCGAGAGGGATCGCGGCCGTGCCGAAGACCAGCCCTTGTGCCGACTTCCGCACGTCAGACGTAGGCACGCAGGACGCGAGCGGCAAGCCCTTGCCCTCGCCCTTCGGGCCGTTTGTCGCCGAAACCAAGGTGACTCCCGAAGCGAAGTAGTAGGCCGCGGCGACGCGATGATAATTATTGTTCGGACGGTAGAAGGCCTGCGGATTGTTCGACGGTGAAGTGACGCGCAAGACGCTGACCAAGCCGAGGAAGCCGGCGCGCGCCGCGGGCAATTGGCAGGACAGGAAGCCGCTGACGGCCGGAGCCGGATAGTCGTAGAGCGGCGCCGTCTGCTTGGTGCAGAAGACGTCGCGCGTCGAGAAGAAGTAACGCCAGGGCTTGTCTTTGTTGCGAAGCACGAGTGTGATCGGCTCTTGCTTCAAGTCGCTGATCAAATCGCGCTCCTCGTCGCCTTCGGCAACGAGGCTGTCCAGGCGGAAGAGGTTCGAGACGAATTTGGTGATCGCGTCGTCGTAAAGCCCCGAAGCCACGACTTTGTCGACGAAGCCTTCAGGGGTGAAGTCCGCGGCGCGAGCCAAGGCCATCTCGTCCGCGGTCGGCTGGCGGTTGGCCAAGTCTTGGGTCAGGGCGGTTATGAATGAGCCCGGCGAACGGGCCTTGCAGACGTCGGCGGAAGTCTCTGAACGCTGGCGGTGCGTACAACTCGACAAGACCGCGAGGGTCGTCGTGATTCCCAACACCAAAAACGGCATCCGCATCTTAGAGCTCCAGCAGCAGCAGAACGACAGCCAAGGAATTATGACCCACAGGTCGGGATAGGTTGACTAAGATTGCAAGGGGCATGCCGCCTGAATCGTCCCGTAGGCGGCCGGTCGGCGGCGGACAATTGACCTTCTTACCGCCGGTTAGCCGCGGTGCCGTTTTGCCCGTACCGTC
>JAYWBY010000744.1:0-20201 GCA_043781115.1 Pseudomonadota bacterium | reverse complement strand
ACGGTCGGCTCGACCAATCGCCCTCGGCTTTGTCCTGGTGTCGATCGCGGTCGTTCTGGCGTCAATCGCGATGAACTGGTCCTACCTGCCGTGCGTGTACCCGGACTTAAACGGCACTCCTCGGCTGGCGGCGCCGGCGGTGATGCTGACGCCGGTCGTGTTGCTAGTCGTTGGCTACATTTTCAGTTGGCCACAATTGTCGCTTTTGGCCTTGGGTCTCGTGCCATCGACGATGGCCGAGCTTGTCGGATTCAACCCCGTCCAAGGAATCGTCGCACCACTCTTCTACGTCGCGTTTTCGCCTATTCTGATCCCCCAGCTGCGCCTACTGGCGACTTCTTTCTGGGGGATTAAGCGGGTACTCGTCACTGCGCTAGTCGTTGTCGTTCTGCTTCCTACTCTTATCCTCCTTCGCGATCCGTGGATCGCGGATCACCTCGCGTCCGCGGCCGGGCCGCGCGGGACGGAGACCGTTCACGACTTAGGAATCGTCCGGTATCAGGAACTAGTAGAGGCTGGACTCTTGCCTAAGGAGCCCGGCATCGGCAATGCGACACCTGGGGTCGAATCCGCTCTTGCCGCCGTCGGGCAGGCCTTTGCTCCAGCGCGCGACATCTTTCTGGCCCGAGCAGGAGAAGCATTTCCATTCGCGTTTTCCGCGCTTAACGTCCGTGGAATGATCGCCCTTTTCACGTCGCAGGTCACGGCTGCCGTCATCGCAGCTTTGGTTCTTTCAAGGCGAAAAAAGGTGTCCAGCGAGTCTGGTCGGGCGGCTTATGCCTGGCTCGTTCTCGTGATCGGTACGATGGTTGTCGGTTACGCGACCATCGTTGCGTCCATAACCTTTGGTGGCTTAAAGGCCGAGGGCGGATTTCTGTATCTGCTTCTTGAGCACTACCTGGCTATTCAAGGCTATACGTTGTCAGCAAACTGGATCGGCGCGCTGATCTTAAGCGGTTCCATCGCATTAAGTGCAACCGTCGCGCTGTCTGCGTCGAAAGCGCTACCCATTCTTCCTTCGCTATCGCCGAAGCTGGGGTGGCTGTTCGTCGGACTAGTTTGTTTGTTTGAACCACGAATGATGAAGGTGCAAAAGCATATCGTAGATTGTTTTGCTCCGCGGTTTGAACGCGGGCTGCTCGCCAAGGACGTGAAGCGCTTTCGCCAGCTCGAAGCTACACTTGGGAGCCGCCTCAACGCGGCGCTCGTGCCGAGCGCCACCGCCGAAATCAATGGCGAACACTGGGCTTTTGGTACGGGAGCGACGGGACTCCTCCTGCCGTTCGGGTCTTCGAAGTACATTTTTAACATCAAGCTCGGCAAGAGCGTCCGTGCCACGGCTACCGACTTGGACGAGATTTGCTCGAGTGACGGCGCTCGTCGACAAATGACGCTGAAAAAGCTCGGGATCAACATGTTCTTCATGCGCGACGCCCGCGTCGGACAGGCAGACTTCGTCGACAGCCAAAAAATTTGCGACCTGAGTCTGCGAACCATCGGGGTGAAACCGCACCCGGTGGCCATCGATGGAGACATGGCCTACTTCGAGTTCGAATAACCGTCGTCGTTCTATAGTTTGAACGACCGCAAACGTAGACCAAGCAGCGCCGTCACCACTTTGTACATGTAGCGAATCGACGATAGGCCGCCGATGCTCGACACGCCGGCCACTCTCTGAGCCATGGCAACCCGGAACTCCCCGATGCGGAGCTTGCCCAAAGCCGCCAAAGCGACCGTCTCCGGTTCCGGGTATTCATCCGGCATTTCGTCGAGGAGAAAACCGCCTAGTCGCTGCGAAAAGACGCGAAACCCCGACGTCGGATCGGCGACCATCGCCCGCCGGCCAAAGAGCCCGAGAAAGCCCTGAATCACCAGGCCGCCGAAGCGCCGGCTCAAGGTCGACGAGTGGTCCCGGGGCGGCTTTGGTCCAGACGAGGGCGCCTGAAAGCGCGAGCCAATCAAAAGGTCGAATTGGTCTTTTCGCGCTTGGCGCAGAAGCTCGGGAATCTCGTCGATGGGATGCTGGCCGTCGGCATCGCACTGAATGACGAAATCCAGGCCAAGCTCTCGCTGAATCCCGAAAGCGGTCAAGAGTACGCCGCCAACGCCAATGTTGACGCTGTGCCGCACGATTCCGAGCCCCTCGGCCGCCTCGCGCAGGACGGACCAGGTGCGGTCCCTAGAGCCGTCGTCCACCAAGCAAATCTGGATTTCGCCCTCATTGCAGGCTTGGAGCTGGCGCAAACGGGGAATGGTCAACAGCAGGGCCTGCTCTTCGTTAAAGCAGGGCACGACCACCAGGGCCTTCGCCCGAGGCGCCTTTGAATGCTTGTTCAGAAAGCTCGCCGCGGCCTGTTCGGCAACCAGGCGCCGGAGCTGGCGAGCGGTCTTGGTAGAAAACGACGCCTGAGTCACCAGCTCGAACATCATCAACAGCATCAAGGCCGCAAAAATGAAGTTCGAGACCAATTGGAAGCCGAGGACGGCCGCCAGTCGTTGGTAGCTTTCGGCGTGGACGACGGCAACGCCGAGGAACACGAACGTCAGCCACCAACCGAGTGATCTCGAAGGCGACATCCGAGCCCCGAACTGGCGCAACAGAACCACGACGGACAGGGCATAGACGGTCGCTAGAATTGGATTCATACCGCCTGACCCTTCGCCCGGCGTCGAGCGACGACGACGAACTCGTTATAGGGAAAAACGACTCCGACGGAACGCGGAAACGGAAACGAGAACTGACGGTGGACGACGAAGCCCAAAGCCTCGAGGTCCTGCTTCATGACGGCAAAGTCGACGAAGCGCACATGAGTCTGGTCCGAGGCATAACCCTTTTCTTGCGGTGTGAAGCTGACGAAGCTGCCGCCGTCCTTCAAATAGGGCAGGTACTCAGTCGCCAAAGCCAAGAACTCTTCCCGAGCCAAGTGTTCGGCGACGTGGGCAAAGAGGAGGTGGTCGTAACTCTTCGGCTTGGCGTCCTTCGACGCAAGAAAGTCGCGGGGATCATAAGCGCTTAAACCTCGACTCTTGGCCGTCGCGATGGAGTCGGGATTGTGATCGACGCCGATGGCTTGGCTGGGGCCAAGGTGATCAAGGTTTCGGCCGATGCCGCAGCCAATTTCGAGGGTTTTTCCTGGACAGAGGCGGCGCACGTTGAACCGGTAAGGTGCCTGGACAGGGATAAAGCGCTTCCACCAAACGCCGGACTTCGTCACGAGGCGGTCTCGGTATTCCGCGCCCTTGGTCGTGGGGGCGTTCATGGCGTACTCATTTGCTGCTGCATGAACGTCAGTTTGGATCTGGCTGCTTGCCAGCGGCCACCCAAAAAGTCCTTGGCGGCGAGAAACAGCAAATGGCGGCGGATCATCGGTGCCGCGAGGGCGACTTTTTGGGCCGAGGGCCAGCCGCGTTCCCCCGCCAATTGTGCTACCTCTCGATGCACCGCGAACTCCTCGCGAAACCGTTCAAGGTTGGCCGTCAGCGTCGCCGTCTGGTTACCGTCATGGCGTCGGTAGCGATAGGCAGCGTCGTTGATCCCGACGAATTGGCTGCCATCGGCCAGGACGCGAATGTAAAACTCGAGGTCGAGGACCTGACGCCATCGCGAGTCAAACATCTTCCCCTTGAGCTCAGCTTTGTTGTAGCAGAGCGAGGGACAGAAAATGAAACACCCGCGCATCAGCCGTTCCACGCCATTTTCTCCGGACAAAATTACGTCTTCGCTTCCTTGGCCGTCCAGGAACTTTTTTACCTGATCGGGAAAGGAGAACTTTGGTCGGCTATCGGCGCCAATGACCTTCGTCCGGCAATAAATTCCCGCGGCCTTCGGATGGCGAGAGTGCGCTTCAATCATGACTTTGGCGTAGTCCGGCTCGAGCTCGTCGTCGGCGTGCAAGATCGTGAAAAGAGGCGTCGAAGCCAACTCGACACAACGGTTCCAGTTGCCAGCGATGCCGAGCGACTGCTGATTGCGGAGGTACATGATCCGCGGGTCGCGGAACGCGGCCACCAGCTCCGGCGCTCCGGGGTCGGGTCCGGCGTCGTCGATGATCAGGACTTCAAAATTCTTAAATGTCTGACGCTGAAGGCTCGCGATCGCCCGCGCCAGAAAGTGAGGGTGGCGGTAGTAGGGAATAGTAAAGGTAAGCTGCGTCGCCGCCGGATCCATCGACATTTAGTAGTCTTATTAATAAGTTATGCGAAAAGTACGTAAGCCAACAGCATCAAGCCGGCGATCAGTAGGGCCAAAGTGATGCGCGTCACCCAGTCCGGTCCTTCCGTCGAGCCCATGCCTTCCATGTGAGTGTCGAGGCGCGTTGAGCGCGATTGCCCGCGCGTTCCGGCCATCGGGTTCAGGGCCGAATTGAAGCCGTGGGACTTCGCGGATTCGGGCGCCGCGGCCTTCTCGGCTTTGGCTGCGGCGGACTTACTTTCGGTTTTGGGTGCCGGCGGAACTCGGGCTGGCGGCGGTGGCGGAACCAAAGGGTCCTTGTCGGCGTGCATTGGTCGGCCGTCGGGGGACGTGTCTTCGTTGCTGCCAAAATGATCGCCGGGCCGATGGGCGGCAGTCTTCTCGCCGTCCTCGCTGAATACCGTCTTGGTGAACTGGCGCCCCGCTTTTTCGGCGCTCGGAAACGCGTCGTCGATGGCTTGGTGCACGAGCACCAAGACTCGCGACACCACCGCTTCTTCTTGCGACGGCGAAAAATCCAAAATCCGGTTCATGGGCACATCATATCATGCGCTTCAGACGGACGCTTCGTCCTCGCCCGCGGCGCCGTGGCATTTCTTGAACTTCTTACCCGAGCCGCAAGGACAAGGGTCGTTGCGGCCGACCTTCTCGACCTCGCGCTTGATGGTCTGCGCGGCGGGCTTCTGGGTTTGCTGTGGCTGCGGCGTTGAACGCGAGCCGTGGTAGATCATCTTGTTGCTGGCCGTCTCCCGCGACGCCTGCGACGGCAATCTGATCGTCGGGGCGGTGGCCTCGTCTTCTTCTTCTTCTTCCGCGACCGCGGCTGCGGCGGCCGGGTGTTGGAACTGCATCTTCGATTCGTCCGGGGCGGCGACGGGCGCCGGGGCTACCGGTTGATCGGGCACTTCCAGGGAAACGAGTGCGGTCGTCGTCTCTTGCTCGATCCGGGTCATCATTTCGGCGAAGAGGCGGAAGCCTTCCTTCTTGTACTCCTGCAGCGGGTCGCGTTGGCCGTAGCCGCGCAAGCTGACGCTGTCCTTCAGCGTGTCCATCGACATCAAGTGGTTCTTCCAGGCTTTGTCGATGACTTGGAGGAAGACCCAGGATTCGAGGCGTTTGGCGTTCTCTTCTCCGACGCGGTCGGTTTTGGCTTTGTAGGCCGCGACGGCCTGATCGGCGACGAGGTTCGAGAGATCGTCGAGCGTCGATTCGGTCGGCCGGACCGACTTCAGGTCGAGGTTGAGGTTGAGGCTGGCCTTGGTCATCTTGGCGACGGCAGCGAGGTCCCACTGGCCGCTGCCGGTGCGTTCGGGTGCGACTTCCGCTAAGGCGCCAAAGGCGACGCCGTGGATGGCCTGGTCGAGGAAGTCGAGGCGCTTCGTCGCTTGCAGGGCGTCACTGCGCAGACCGTAGATGACCTGGCGTTGCTGACTCATGACGTCGTCATACTCGAGCAAATGCTTCCGGCTACCGAAGTTCTGCTCTTCGACGCGTTTTTGGGCGCGGGCGATGGCGCGGGTGACCATCGGAGAGATGATAGCTTCGCCTTCTTGCATGCCGAGGCGACCCATGATGGAGGACAAACGGTCCGAGGCAAAAATTCGCATCAAGTCGTCTTCTAGTGACAAGAAGAACTTGGTCAAACCGGGGTCGCCCTGACGGCCGGAACGGCCGCGTAGCTGATTGTCGATCCGGCGCGATTCGTGGCGTTCGGTGCCGACGACGTAGAGGCCGCCGAGCTCCTTTACTCCCGGTCCGAGGACGATGTCCGTTCCGCGGCCGGCCATGTTGGTCGAGATCGTGACTTGGCCTTTTTGGCCGGCGGAGGCGATGATTTCCGCCTCTCTCGCGTGATTCTTGGCGTTGAGGATCTCGTGTGGCGTGCCGCGTTTCTTCAGCAGCGTAGACAGGAGTTCCGACTTCTCGACGGAGACGGTACCGACGAGCACCGGCTGGCCGCGCTTTTGCGATTCGGCGATTTCGTCGGCGATGACGTTGAACTTCTCGCGCGCCGAGCGGAACACCACGTCTTCGTGGTCTTTCCGGACCAGATTGCGATTGGTCGGAATGACGACGACGTCGAGGTTGTAGATCTTTTTGAATTCGACGGCTTCCGTGTCGGCGGTACCGGTCATGCCGGCGAGCTTCGCGTACAGACGAAAGTAATTCTGGAAGGTGATGGTGGCGAGCGTTTGCGTCTCGTTCTGGACTTCGACGTGCTCTTTGGCTTCGACGGCGCCGTGCAGGCCGTCGCTCCAGCGGCGACCTGGCATCAAGCGACCGGTGTGCTCGTCGACGATCGTGACCTTGCCGTCGCGGATGACGTAGTCGACGTCTTTTTTGAAAGCCACGTGGGCCTTCAAGGCCTGTTGAACGTGGTGGAGGATCTCGATGTTGCTCGGATCGTAGAGGTTTTCGACGCGAAGGCGCTTCTCGAGCTTGCTAATGCCGTCTTCCGTCAACGCGACAGTCCGCGACTTCTCGTCGAAGATGTAGTCGGAGTCCTTTTGGAGGCCAGGAATCGCAGCGTTTACTTTGACGTAGAGCTCCGAGTTGGTCTCGGACGGGCCGGAAATGATTAGCGGCGTCCGGGCTTCGTCGATCAAGATGGAGTCGACCTCGTCGACGATCGCGAAGTTGTGGCCGCGTTGCACCATGCGGGCGACTTCGGTCTTCATGTTGTCGCGGAGGTAGTCGAAGCCGAATTCGTTGTTCGTGCCGTAAGTGATGTCGCAGGCATAAGCATCGCGGCGTTGCTTGTCGGTTAGGCCGTGGACGATGACGCCCGTCGTCAAACCGAGGAAACTGTAGATCTTCCCCATCCATTCGGCATCGCGCTTGGCCAGGTAGTCGTTGACCGTGACGACGTGGGCGCCCTTGCCCGACAAGGCATTCAGGTAGACAGGCAATGTCGCGGTGAGGGTTTTGCCCTCGCCCGTTTTCATCTCGGCGATCTTGCCTTCGTGCAGCACGACGCCGCCGATCATCTGCACGTCGAAGTGACGCTTTTGGTCGACGCGCAGGCCGACCTCGCGAATGGCGGCAAACGCTTCCGGCATAAGCGCGTCAAGGGTTTCGCCGTTTGCTAGGCGTTGCTTGAACTCCGCGGTCTTAGCTTTCAACTGTTCGTCGGACAAAGCTTTGAACTGCGGTTCGAGGCCGTTGATCGACTGGGTGCGTAGCGCGAGACGTTTGATCTCGCGGTCGTTCTTCGAACCAAAGATTTTCTTGAGGATCTGCATGCCCTAGGCTCTGTTTTTAGAGGGGAATCCGCGAAACAAAGAAGCACCACTATACCTGCCGCCTCCCGGGAGAGGAACAGATTAGATAAAGTATGATCTCCAGCCGAAAAGACCAGGGCGGGATCAGTAGATTTGTTTGAAGTCGTTCATATCGAGGATGAATTTCTGCGGATTCTCGGTCTTGCCGTTGACCACAACCTCGTAGTGAACGTGGGGACCCGTCGTCCGGCCGCTCATTCCGACGGTGGCGATCTGCTCGCCGCGGCTGACCTTTTGACCCGGCTGGACCATGTTGGTGTGGTTGTGACCGTAGCGCGTCACCACGCCATAACCATGAGCAATCATGATAAAATTGCCGAAGCCGGCCTTGGCTCCAGTGAAGATGACGACGCCGTCGGCGGGGGCTAGGATCGGGGTCCCGACCGGCGCCGCGATGTCGATGCCTTGATGAATGCCGGTCTCACCGGTGAACGGCGAAATCCGCTGGCCGAAGCCGCTGGTGACCCAGCCGTCGACGGGAGAAAAGGACGGGATCGAGGAGAGCAGCGCCTTTTGCTGGCTGAGCGTCGACAAAAGATGCTGGAGTTCGAAGGCGTGGTTGTTCGCGTCTTGCCCGATGGTGTTCAGGCGGTCAAAAACCGGGCGAAAGACGAGGTTGTCCATGTTGATGCCGAGCGGCACGTAGTCTGCCGAATTCACGGCTTGAGGCGGTTCGGGCTGCTGCGAGGTCGCGAACTCTTCCTGAGTCAATGGACCAATGCCGGTCTTTTTGCTGACTTTTTGGACTTTGATGGCGGTAAGGTCGCCGAGTTTGGAGGTGTAGTCCTGGACGCGGCGGAGCGACTGTTTGACGCCCTCGAGGTTTTGCATCAGGGCGCGCGCTTCGCCCTTCAGTCCGTCGTTCTCGTTGGCGACGCTTTGATAGTTCGTCCGGAGAGCGCGTAATTGCATGTAATCAAAGATAAAAAATCCGGAGAAGCCGAACGCCGCCAGACCGGCCAGGAAGGTCACCTTGACGAGGGCGCGTGGCACACGGACTTGCCGCGTGGCATTGACGCCGTCCGGAATGATCATGATGGTTAGCTTTTTCATCAAGGTCTCGAGATAATCATAACAATATCAATATGATATCAATGAAATCGCGTGCTTGTTTACAATGAAGGGTGCTGGAATCTATTACGGCAGACTTAGCTTCGGACTTTAACCCGGACGACGACGACGGTGATGTTGTCGTCTCCGCCCCGGTCGTTGGCGAGTTGGATCAGCTTGGGGACAGCGTTGGTTTGCAGCTCTTTGGTGAGGTTGGAAATCTCTTTGTCGGGAACTTTGCCGTGGAGCCCGTCGCTGCAAAGGAGGAGCAAGTCGTCGTCCTCCAAGGCCAGGCTGGTCGTGTCGACGTCCTCTTCCTCTTGGTAACCAACGCTGCGTGTGATGACGTTGCGCAGGTGGTGAAGTTCCGCTTCTTCCTTGGTGAGGATGCCGGCTCGAACTTGCTCGCTGACCAGCGAGTGGTCGTTGGTGACCTGATAGATGAAGCCGCAGCGAAGCAGGTAACAGCGGCTATCGCCAACGTGAGCAACATAGGCGAAGCCGTCGACGATCTTGACCACGGTCGCCGTCGTTCCCATGCCCTTCAACGACGGGTCTTCCAGGGCTTTTTCGTAGATTTTGGTCGAAGCGTGGTTGACGGCGTGGGCCATCAGGTTGGAAATCTTCGGATCTGGATGCTGCCGCGTCGCGCGCTTGGCAAAGTGCTCGCGGTTACTTTGGATATCTTTGGCGACCTCTTGGACGCAGAGGCTGCTGGCGATTTCGCCGCCCGCGTGGCCGCCCATGCCGTCGGCGACGATGTACAGATGCTCCTTTTCGTCGACGAGCAAGGAGTCCTGGTTCGTCGAGCGGACCTGGCCCACGTCGGTCTTTCCGGCGGCTGTTATGTCGATGGCGGCAGTCATAGAGGGTAGTTAACACCTAGCGTCGACAGAGGCGGTCTTCATGGTATCGTCGTAATCATTTTATCACGTCTAAGGTTCGGATGGTTCTGCTCGGCGCCCTGATATTGGTGGTTGGTCTCGGAATCTACCGGGTATTGTTCCTCGCTTTGCCTTTTTTCCAGCAAGCGCTCGCCGAGTCGCCGCTGCTCAACATTGCCTGCGGCGTTTTCTCCGACGCGACCTTCGGCCTGGGCCTGACTGTCCTGCTCCTAGGCCTCGCCCGGTCGCTCCCGGAGCGGAGCCTTCGCCCCGTGGGCCGGATCCTGCTTGGACTTTGCTGGTTGCTCGTCTACTCGCTGGCCGTTCACCTTCGCTACGTCGAGCATTTTGGCATGACGGCCCGGCCGTATCACGCGGTGGCGATGGCGAACGGTGAAATGTGGTTCGTCGGCACCCGGATGGTCTTCGAATCTTGGCGGGCTCAACTAGTCGTAGTGGTGTCGGTCCTGATGCTGGTCTTTGGCCGGGGTATCGGCCGCCGCCTCGAGGCCAGGTGGCGGGCCAGCTCCCGGAAGCGGGCGGCAGCGGTTCTTGGCGGCGTTGCGTTGGCCGCCCTCATTTGTCATGCCTCGGTCATTCAGCTGCGGAATCGGCCGGGAATGCACGCCGAGCTGCGCTACAACATGTTCTCCGCCCTTTATTACAATTACGAGGCCTTCAAACACATCAAGGCCGAACCGATGCCGGCCGCCGAGACCTTGGCCAAATTGCGGTCACTCCTCTCCGGGCCGCGCCAGTATGCGAGCGGGAAAATAGGCCGTGAATTTCCGCTTTGGCAAACCAAGGTGGCAACCGGTCCCGCGCCCAGCGCCGAGCTCGAGAGCTTAAGGCTTGGTCTGCGAAATTACATTGAAGAGCGCCGGCAAGCGGAGGGTCCGTGGAACGTCGTGGTCGTGATCTCCGAGTCGCTTCGAGCCAACGAGCTGGCAATGATGGGGGCCTCGACGCCTCCCTATGACGTTCTGACGCCGAATCTCAGTCGGATGGCCAGAGACGGGGTGCGCTTCACCGAGGTCGTCAGCAGCGGCTTGCGCACGGCCTTTGGTCAAACCTCCGCGCAGTGCTCGATCTACGGCAGCTTGGACTTTAGCATCCTCCAAGGCGCGCCGATGGCGAACGCCCGCTGTCTGGGCGACCTCTTCGCGGCGCACGGGTACGACAATTTTTTCTTTTACGGCGCCGACAACCATTTCGACAACCAAGACGTTTTCTATCAATTCCACCGCATAAAACACGTCGAAGACGAAAACATGATGCCGAAAGGCGGGCCTAAAGCCGGCTGGGGTTATTCCGACTCCGCGCTCTTTCAGTACGCCGCCGGAGAACTCGAGCGAGCCAAGAAGCCGTTTTTCGCCACCGTCCTGACCTTGACCAACCATCCGCCGCTGAAGGTTCCGGAGGACGCGCCGGCGGGTCTGGTCCGTGAAGACCTACCGATTTCAGGAGTGCCGTTAGAGCGCAGCAAGATGATGCAGTATGTGGACTGGTCGACCGGCGAATTCTACGACCAAGTGCGAGCCAAGCTGCCGCACACTCTTTTCCTGTTCATTGCCGATCACGGAGTGTTCTGGGGCGACGAGGGTTACTTCAACCAGATTCCGGACTATGCGCAACTCCGGCGGATTGCCCGCATCCCCTTTCTTCTTTTGGTTCCGGGAGTCCCCGAGAACCTGAAGGGACGCGAAGTCGCTAACCTAGCAAGCAACAACGACTTGCCGCCGACGCTCCTGTCGCTTCTCGGCTGGAACGACGAAGCCCAGCAATTCATGGGCGAGGACGCCTTTTCGCGCCAGGGTCCGGTCTACATTGATTGGTTCAATAAATTCCTGTCCGTGAGCAAACAGGGCGAAGCTTTTAAGGTCGAAAAAGTCGCTGACGACGTCGAAGACCTTGTCGGTATTGCGGGTCGGTACAACCTGCTGGCTCCGGCTAGCGAAAGACGGTCAAATTGAGGATGCGTCGATGCGGGTCGTAGCCATCGTCATCGGCCTCTATCTCGCGTTGGCCGCAGTGTTGGTCGTTCCGGCGAAGGCGACGCGCGGCATGGCCTTGAGCGAGTGGACCTGGGGTGCGCAAGCCAGGTCCGTTACCGCCGAGCTGAAGCGCCAGGCCGGCGGCGGTCCGATCCAGGTTTATACGATAGACCTGACGATATATGACATGGCCGCTTTAAGAACCGCCGATCAACTGGCGCTGCTCATAGCGACCTACAACACGAAGCCGGAACTCCGGGAAGCGGACTTGGATCTCGGGAGCGACTGCGTTTTCCGCTCGACCTCAAAGACGAAGCTAGAAGACAACCAAAATTTAGAATTGAAACGGCTCGGCTCCTGTCTTCCGGTGGCTGCGTCGACCCCTGCCAAGGCGACGCTCCGGGTGGAAGCCACAAATGGCGGTCGAGTGACGCTTTGGTCGGCAGATCTGACCCGGAATCCCTATTACCGCGCTTTGGGTGCCACAGCGATAGACGACATCCCCGTCGTCTATCCGATCGGAACTATGACGCCACACGGCGAAGCCACGTCGATGACCCGCGTCGAACTGCTCGCCAGAGTCTGGGACTTTGGAAATTCGGGGCTCTCGCTCATAGTCCTGTTGCTGGTCGGCTCGCTCGCATGTGTCACTGCGGGATCGGTGGGACTCCTACGCTGGCGCTGGCCGTCTGTGTCAGGAGCGCTATGCTTTTTTGGGATCTGCGTTTGTTACGTCATTCTCGTGCCGCCGTTTCAGGCGCCCGACGAGCCAGACCATTTCCTAACGTTGGCCGACTATGGAGAGCCCGCCTTGGCCGCCGACGCTTTGACGCTCGCCAACCGCGGCCAATTTGAGCGGCTGAAGTTCCGTGCTGACGAGCACATAGCCGTCACTGATCTGACTGTCTCGCGCCCGGCCCCCTGGGCCGCCCACGTGCGGCGGTCGGATGTCGACCGGTCGCACCTGGCGCATTTCCTGTGGCAGAAACTGGCGGGGCTCTTCAAAGGATACGCGGCAAACGAGCTCCTCCTGCTGACGCGGCTCTTCAACTCGTTCTTTGTCGCCGTGTGTCTTTCGGTCGGTGCGCGTCTTTGCCGCAAGGACTCGGCCAACTGCGGCGGGCCTTTGATCGGTATCTTGCCGTTTCTCTGGTTACCGACGCTGGCCTTTTTCAGTATGCACGTTTCCAACTATCCGTTTTTTATTGGAGGTCTGATTCTCCAAGCCTGCGTCGTTCCGGCGCTGGTCACGGTCGAGTTGCCGTCTGCCTGGGCATTCCTGAGCCTCGGGCTCGGCATGGGCGTGGCGGGATATGGCGCCGGACCGAGCGGGTTAGTATCTCTCGGATTCTGGGGTCCGCTCCTAATTTGCAAAATAGCGGCAATGGCGCCGGGCCCGACGGTCTGGGCAACGATCAAGCGGACCTACAAGATTTTCGCGGTTCTCGCCGGAGGCTATCTGGTAGTTGCCGTCCCGCTGATGCTGGCGTTGGCGAGGCCGATGAGCGTCGAACCGCTAGTGGAGCTGATGGCTCGAGTTGGCAATGCACTGGGCTGCAAAACGGACGCTATAGCCACTTTCGCATTCCTGGGTTTGGCGCTGACTCCGGTCTTGACTTGGGTCGGCGTCCTCGTTCGCCGCGGTTGGGGCAACCGCTCGGCCCTTCGGCACCGGATTCTCGTCTTGGCACCGTGGATTGTGGCGGCACTGTTCTTTTATTCGGTCTTCGGCGCGCACTCGCCGCTGCATGACATCGAACCGCCAAACATCAAGCCGACCTTTGCGAAGTATGCCGCCAAAGTCGTTCGCTCGTTTCTAATCGGCGTCGGGGCCGGTCGATCCGATGGCTACATCGTCCAGATGTTTTACGGTGGCTTTGGCTGGCTCGAGACTGAGCTGCCCAACGCCTTGCTCGTCATCCTCCGAATTTTGCCGACGGCCGGGACCGCCGCTCTATTCTCCGGTTTGCATTTTCGGACGACTCGAATGCGGCCATTTTTATCAATAGTCGCATTTTTCTCGTTGCTACTCTATCTAGTAGCTTTGGCCTACGGCTGCCATCTCCTCACTAGAAACCTTCATGGCCGGTATCTGATCGGACTCTATCTGTTCTATTTGGAACTCGCCTTCCTGTGGTTTTTCACTTACCGCGACGCGCGACGTCAAGAGCTGGCGCGCGGGGACAGAGCAGCGGCGCTCTTCTGCTGTGGTTTCAGCCACATCGCGGCGTTGATCTTCTTGGTCGACCGGTATTTCTAGTGTAGGCTTACCGCCATGCGGCGTTTGCCCAAAAATCTAGAAATCTGGCTCGATCTGGTGATTCTGCTCGTTCAGAGAGACCTGCGGGTGCGGTACCGAGGATCGTTCCTAGGGTATCTCTGGAGCATGGTGAACCCGCTCCTGTACATGACGGTGCTGTCGATCGTTTTTTCAAAAGTCGCGCGGTTCGACATGCCGCACTACCCGATGTTCATACTATCGGGAATTTTAGTGTGGAATTTTTTCGCTCAGTCTATGGGCACAAGTGTGCATAGCATCGTAAATAATGGAGCCTTGCTTCGCAAAGTGAGGGTGCCCAATTCCATTTTCCCCGCTGCCAGCGTCTGTTCAATGCTGGTCAACTTTCTCTTGGCGCTCGTGCCGTTCTTCTTGATCGGAGCTGCGACAGGCGTGCACTACTCGCCTTGGGTGCTGACCTTGCCCTTGCTCCTCATTCCCTACATGGCGTTTGTTTTTGGGCTCTCTCTGTTCGTTAGTACGCTGAACGTCAGTTTCCGGGACGTCGGCCACGTCATGGAACCGATGCTCCAGATCGCTTTTTATGCGACGCCTGTGTTCTACCCAGAAGCGCAGGTTCCCGCGACCTATCAGCGACTCTTGCAGCTAAATCCGATGACGCACTTCCTGCGGGAGTTCCGCGCGATTCTTTTTTTTGGCCAGCCGCCGTCAGCCTCGACTCTGCTGGTACTCGTTGGATTCGCCGTCATAGCGCTGGCGCTAGGCGTGTTCACTTATGGGAAGAAACGTGACCGCTTCGTCTACGAACTCTGAGTCTCGAGTCATCGAGGCCCATAACATCACGGTCGAATATCAGACGCCGGCCATGCGGACGTCGACGCTAAAAGAAGCGGTCATCAACCGGATCCGCGGCAAGAGTCGCTGGTTGACGGCGCACGCCCTGACAGACTTGAGCGTCGACGTTGACCGCGGCGAGTGCATCGGTTTGATTGGCCACAACGGCTGCGGGAAGTCGACCTTCCTCAAAGTGCTTGCGGGTATTTTGAAGCCGTTAAGCGGCACACTGAACGTCCATGGCCGAGTAGCGCCTTTAATTGAACTTGGCGCGGGCTTCGACGCCGAACTTACCGGCCGAGAAAACGTCTTTCTTTCCTGCAGCCTGATGGGCCTAAAACGCAGAGAAATCCAGGACCGCCTGGACTCGATCCAGAACTTCGCCGAGCTGGGAGAGTTTTTTGAAGCTCCGGTAAAGACTTACAGCAGCGGCATGTACATGCGTCTTGGCTTCGCCTGCACGACCGCCATCGACGCGGATTTGCTTTTGATTGACGAGGTCTTGGCGGTCGGAGACGAAAATTTCCAAAGGAAGTGCCAGACGAAAATGAAGGCGACCCGCGACGCCGGAGCCACCATCGTCTTGGTCTCGCACGACCTGGGCGTCATCAGCCGGATGGCCGACCGAGTTTTAGTCTTGCACCACGGCAAAATGGTCTACCAAGGACCGTCGAGTCTGGCGATCGAATACTACCATGAGATCCTGAATCGCGAGCTTTCCGCAAAAATGCCGGCCGCGGCGCGAGACGAAGAAATGCGCAGGCATCGATTGGCAATGGCCGATGCCCGAAGCAACGCGGCCTTGAAAGAGAACGGCGACGCACAGATACTCTCTGCGCGAGTCCAGTCGGCTAGCGCCGGAGACGAGCTCGAAACCGGCAAACCTTGGTCCTTGTTGTTGGAGATCGATGTTCGTCGCCCCTTTCGGGACCCGCCAACCATAGGTTACGCAATTCATTCAATAAGCGGATTGCGTATCTTTGGAGGCAATTCAAAAGTTCACAAGCCCCTCGCGGGAGACTTCGGCGAAAAAGTCAGTCAGATAGGCCGCCATACGGTCGAGTTTCGTTTTGATTCGTTGGCCTTGGCTAGCGGTGACTACTTCGTCATCGCCGCGATTCATGATTTGAGACTCGAAGTGACGATCGACATTCGCCCGGACATTGCAAGGATCACGGTCGTCGACAAGGTCGATCCGACGAACTTCGACAGAGACGTTTTGGCGCCGACGTTGCGACAGGCAACGGTCGCGCTGGCGGCGGCATCGCCTACGAGTTGAGGGTCGCCCTGGCGACAAAGTTCATGACGACGTTCGATGGGTCGAGAACCATGTCGTCGTTGGAGCGCATATAGTGGCGTTTCCGGTCGAATTGGAAGTGAAGATAGGGCTCGTTGACTAGCTCGTGACCCCAGCGCTCCAGCATCACTCGCTTTTCGAAAGCTTCGATGTTTCGACCGCGCGTCTTCGATTCATGGTGAACCAGCGTGGCATAGGGCGTGTAGAGGCACGTGTAGCCGGCTCTTCGTAGCTTCAGGCAAAAGTCGACGTCGCCAAACCCATTGGGAAGATAGACTTCATCGAGGCCGTCAACCTCCAAAAACTTCTTTTTCGAAATCATCATGCAGGCCGCGGTGATTGCCGAAGTCTCGTGGAGGGTTTGGGCCATGCCGAAATAGACGTTGGTATCCGCCGGATAATTCGTAAGCGCGTGTCCAGCGACTCGGCGGTCAATTAGCAAAACTCCCGCATGCTGAAGCGTCATGTCGGGGTAAATCAGCTTGCAGCCGACTGCGCCGACACTTGAATGTTGCGCGCAACCGAGGAGTTCCTCCAGCCATTCGCCGGTAACGACCTCGGTGTCGTTGTTGAGCAAGACGAGATATTCGCCCTTGGCTTGTCTTGCGGCTCGGTTGTTGAAAATTGCAAAGTTGAAAGGGCCGTCGTCGCGAATGACGCGCAGCTTGGTCGGCTGCTCGGCTTGCATTTGGGCCAGGAAGGCTAGCGTCCTTTCGTCGGTCGTTCCGTTGTCGACGACCAACACCTCGAAATTCCTGTAGGTCGTCTTGCCGAAGACCGTCTCCAAACAGGGCTTGATCAGCTCGAGGCAGTTCTTGGTCGGAATAATTATGGAGATAAGCGGTAGCGCCTTAGGAAGCTCGAACTTCATTCGGTAGTGCCCGGTGCGAGGCTCCCATTCGACGACGGCCGGCATGCCTCGGCGCGTGCAAGACTCGGTAACCGCCTTGACTCCGGCGATGGCAGCATAAGGCTTCGCGTCGGATCCACTTGCGGTGCTGCCCTTGATGGCGCGCCATTGGTAGAGAACGAAGGGCACGTGCACGATTTTCTTCTGTGTGTTCTCCGTGGCTCTCAGCATCAGATCATGATCTTGAGAGCCCTCGTAACCAGCGCGGAATCCGCCGATCTTCTGCAAGAGGCTAAGGCGGTAGACTGATAGGTGAGTCGTATAGTTGACCGACAAATGGAGAAATGGCGACCAATCTGGTTTGAGAAACGGCTCGTTGAGAGCGTTGCCTGCTGGGCTGATGATTCGCTCGTCGGAGTAGAGGATGTCTGGCCCATCGTACATGTTGATATAGCGAATCATTTCGCCCAAGGCATTTGGCGTCAAGCGGTCGTCGTGATCCAGCAGCGCCACGTATTCGCCGGTAGCCATCTCTAGGCAGCGGTTCGAGGTAACGCTAATGTGGCCGTTCACTTCGTTCGCCTTGAACTTGACCTTGCCTGCGTGGCGCCGAGCAAAAGCCTCGATGACCTCGGTCAAATTCGGATCCTTTGACGCGTCATCGACGATACACAGTTCCCACCGCTCGTAGACTTGCGTAGCGACCGACGCAAGAGTGTCCCTGAGAAGTTCGGGAGAAACTTTGTAGACCGGGACCACGATGCTGATCAGTGGTTGATGGGGAAAGTTGGGGAGTACTGACCGGAGTTTCGAATAGTAGTCGACCGTTAGTTCGTCGACATCGAGCATCGGACCGCGGTAGTCGGGCTCAAAGTCCGCAAAGTTACGATTTATGATCCAATTATAACTATGATAAATTGAGATCGCGGTGTTCATTAGACTGGAAATCGCTTGGATGCTCAGCCAAGAAACCTTGCGAATTGGACGCAGCACCAAATTGTAGATTGCCAGCCGGGGTATTCGGGATGGAAACTTCAAGGTGGCCTACCATCGACTGAAGTCGGACGTGCTAAATGCTTGGATTCGTTAACGAAGCAAAATCTAACAGGTGACGTATTCGACCGTCAAACCTTTCCTCACTGCGGTCTTTTACCGGGCGCTTTGCAAGGGCATCGAGTGGCCAGCACGGTTGGTGACGAAGTGTCGAAGGTACCGTGACCGAGATCCAACTGACGTTCTCCTCGCGACACAAACAGACGCACAGATCGACGCGAGTCGCGAGCTAGCTGCATCGATGAGTCAGTCCACCATCGACAAAGTCGCGGCGTTGAAATTTCTGGTTCTTATTCCTTTTCGAGATGCCTGGCCCGACACCAAAGCTTGCCTTGAATCGTTGCAACGGCAGACTGTGGATGGCGTCGATTTGCGCGTCGTACTAATTGACAACGGCTCAGTTAAGGCTGACACCCGAGCAGGAATCAACGCCACTCTCGGCAGAGCTGCTGGGCGATTGGGTGAGGTTCAACACCTCCGACTTGACGAGCCGTTCAATTTCTCGCGTTTGAACAATAAAGCCGTTGCCGCCAACAGCAGCTTCGCAGCCGATTGGTTGCTCTTTTTGAACAACGACGTCGAACTGAAGACCGAGCGAGACTTTGCGACGCTCGTGGCGTTTGCCCGCCTGTGTCCCCGACCAGGCGCCATCGGCTGTACGCTCGAATATCCCGACCAAGCTGTGCAGCACCTATTTTTGGCGCCAGGAGTGAAAGTCGTCGGGGCCCACCCCTTCAAAGGCTTCAAGCTCGACGGCAAGGCGGAATGGTTCCAGTTGCCTCGTCCGGTCGCCGCCGTTACCGGGGCAATGCTCTTGGTGCGTGCAGATAGCTTCGCCGCCGCCGGCCGATTCGACGAGTCGCTGCCGACGGTGGGGCAAGATCTGGACCTCTGTTTGAAGCTGCAGAAGCTCGGGCTCGTCAACTGGGCTTTGCCGCAAGTCCGCATGATTCACAAAGAAGGTCGGAGCCGAGGCAAGGCCATAGTCAAAGCCGAAGTGCGACGAATCTACGGCAAATGGGGCGAATACTTGATCAAAAACCCATACTATTCCTGGCGCTTGTCACGCTTCTCCGAGACGCCGGCCTACCGCTTGCTCGAGCCCTCCTATCCGTGGCAGAAAGTTCTGCCCTGACGGCCCCTTGCCCGTTATACTCCGGGGGTCGAAACGGGAGGAGAGCGCGTGAAAATACTTGTGACCGGCGGCGCCGGCTTCATCGGCTCAGCGGTCATTCGTCGGGCTCTCGCCGGGGGTGCGCACGACGTCCTCAACGTCGACAAGCTGACCTATGCCGGCAATCTCGAATCATTGACGGATGTGGCCAAGAACCCGCGCTATAAATTCGAGCAGGCCGACATTTGTGATCGCGAGCGGATCAAGCGGATATTCGCCGAGCATCGCCCGGATGCCGTGATGCACCTCGCCGCCGAATCGCACGTCGACCGTTCCATCGACGGCCCGTCGGAGTTCATCCAAACCAACATCGTCGGCACTTACTCCTTGCTGGAAGAGGCTCGCGCCTACTTCGCCGACTTGCCAGATGCCCGCAAGCAGACATTCCGGTTTCTGCATGTGTCGACTGACGAGGTGTTCGGATCGCTCGGCGCGGGTGGATTCTTCACGGAAAAGACGTCCTATGCTCCGAATTCGCCCTATTCGGCGAGCAAGGCCGCGTCCGACCACTTAGTCCGCGCTTGGCATCATACGTACGGCTTGCCCGTAGTCGCGACCAACTGTTCGAACAACTACGGGCCCTATCAATTCCCAGAGAAACTCATTCCACTGGTGACTCTGAACGCCTTGGAAGGCAAGCCGCTGCCAGTCTATGGCAAGGGCGACAACGTCCGCGATTGGTTGTTCGTCGACGACCATGCCGACGCTCTTCTGTTGGTTTTGGCCAAAGGCAAAATCGGCGAAACGTACAACGTCGGTGGCCACAACGAGCAGAAGAATTTGAGCGTCGTCGAAACAATCTGCGATCTACTGGATGAGATCGCGCCGACCGGCAAGGATTCGCGCCGTCGCTTGATCACGTTCGTGAAGGATCGCCCGGGCCACGATCAGCGCTATGCCATCGACGCCTCGAAAATTCAACGCGAGCTCGGCTTCAAGCCGAAGGAGACGTTCACGACCGGCATGAAGAAAACCATCGAATGGTACGTCGCCAACTCCGCGGGTTGGTGCAAGCGAGTTCAAGACGGCAGCTACCGGCGGGAACGCTTGGGCGTGCTTTAAATGCTTCGGAGAAGCCATGAGTGAGGACAAAGCGTTACCCAAACGGAAGGGCATCATCCTGGCGGGTGGCTCGGGCACGAGGCTCCATCCCTTGACGAAAGCGGTGAGTAAGCAGCTTCTCCCCGTTTACGACAAGCCAATGATCTACTACCCGCTGTCGGTGTTGATGCTCGCCGGCATTCGGGACGTTTTGGTAATCAGCACCCCGGACGATTTGCCGCAGTTTAAGCGTCTTTTGGGCGACGGCAAGCAATGGGGCATGCGCTTCGAATACGCCGAGCAGCCGCGACC
>JAYWBY010000743.1:0-2852 GCA_043781115.1 Pseudomonadota bacterium | reverse complement strand
ACGGAATGCAAGTCATCGGTAGCCGCGACGGCTTGACCGGCCTGATCGCGGACCCGAACGACGTGCGCGACGTCACCATCGCCGACGTTGCCATGATTCAGGAATGGGGCGGCACCATCCTCGGGACGAGCAACAAGGGCAGTCCCTTTCGCGACGAGAAGCAAGCCAAGGCGACGCTCAAAGCGATCGAAGCGTCCTGGAAACGCCACAAGCTCGACGCCTTGATCGTCGTCGGCGGCGACGGAACGCAAGGCATGGCGCGCTATCTCTCCTTAGCCGGGCTCAACGTCGTCGGCATCCCGAAGACGATCGACAACGACTTGGTCGGCAGCGATCTGACCATTGGCTTCAGCACCGCCGTCGCCGTCGCGTCGGAAGCGGCCGGGCGTCTGAAGACGTCGGCCGACGCCCACGACCGCATCATGATTTTGGAAGTCATGGGCCGGGACGCCGGCCACATCGCCCTGGCCACGGGCCTGGCGAGCGCGGCGGACGCCGTGCTCATCCCGGAGATTCCGGTCGACGTCGCGCTTCTCGCCGAGCGCCTCGAGGCCCGAGCAAAGCTTGGCCGCAACGCGTATTTGATCGTTTGCGCCGAGGGCGCCCATGAGCGCGGCCAGGATCAAAGCTATCTAGAGTCGGCGGGCGGAGCGAAGACCCTCGGCGGCATTGGCCAGCGCATCGCCCTGGCCCTCCACGACCGCACGGGCATCGACGCGCGCGTCGCGGTGCTCGGCCACGTCCAGCGCGGCGGACCACCCAACGCCGAAGACCGCATTCTCGCGGCCCAGCTCTCGACTCGCGCGGTCGACCTCGTGAGCCAGGGGAAATTTGGGCGTATCGTCACCCACGTCGCCGGCAAACTTGGCGAGGTCCCCTACGCGACTCTTCCCGACACGCGGCGCATGGTCGACTTGAATGGCCCTATGATTCAAGTCGCCGAAGCCCAGGGCATGATGCTCGGCCGGGCCAACGATTACAAAGCTCCCATGTGAGCTTCAGGAGTGCCTCGATGCGGTTCGCTCCGAAAAAATGGTCTCTCGTTTCACTTCTGCTTTGCTTCAGCGCCGAAGGCTATGCCCACGCCCGCTGGAAATTGGACGGTCCGCTCAAGCCGCGCACGGACAGCGCCGGCTTGAAACTGCCCGATCCGTGCGGCGGCGCTGCCGTCGACGAAAGCCGGCGCGCCGTTCTCAAGGCGGGCCAGAGCTTGGAAGTCAAATGGGAGGAGACGGTGCAGCATCCTGGTCATTTTCGGATCGCCTTTTCCCCCGACGGCGTCACGGGCTTCGACGACACCATCATCAAAGACGACATCGTCGACGATCAAGACGACGCCAACGTTCCGCATCAATACAGTGCGACGATCACCGTCCCCTCGACGCCGTGCGAACAGTGCGCCTTTCAGC
Source organism: Pseudomonadota bacterium (assembly GCA_043781115.1). GTDB lineage: Bacteria > Bdellovibrionota_B > Oligoflexia > Oligoflexales > CAIYRB01 > CAIYRB01. Next base: position 1,443 of record JAYWBY010000743.1, on the reverse strand, counting down.
TGATCCAAGTCATGTCGGAACGCACCCCGCCTAACGACAAGTATCGCTCGTGCGCCGACGTCAAGATCCTCGCCGCCGACTCGACCGACACTGGCACGACGACGGCCACTGCGGCCAAGACCACGACGGCGACGAGCACGGGCACCGATATGGCAACCGCCAAGGCGAAGCCCGCGGCGCCAAAAAACCTCAAGATCGAAGTGAAAAAGGTGGGTGAACTATGACCCCATGCACCAACTGCACGTGGTTTCGCATCGTTGGTATTTCCGCAGCAGTCATCGCGGCAGGTACCGCGCTCTTTTTCTCTTGCGGCAAGACCGATGACGCGCAAAAAAAGTCCGCAACGACGACCAAAAACGGCGACGACGTCGAGATTCGCCTGACGTTCGACGCCTACGCGGACAAGGACATCGACTCGTTCCGCCTTTATGCCGGCAAAACCAAGGACACTTTGAAATACGTCTCCGACGTCGAGCCTGGCGCCGACTTCAAGTACGACGCGCCCGAACTCGACATCAGCTCGACGACGCAAAAGGGCCTGGACGACCTGCTCGGCGCGAACGCCTGCTTCAAGCTGACCGCCATGCGTGGCACCGTGGAGTCGGAAGACTCGAACATCGTCTGCGCCGACCTGTGAATGGGGTCAGGCACTTCCGGTAAGTCAGTGATTGTTGAGATCTAAAATAAAATCCATTTGTGTCTTCGGAGACTTACCGGAGGTGCCTGACCCCATTTTTTGCAGCACAAAAAGCCGTCTGGCTTAAGGCCAGACGGCGTTTTTACGTTCTAACTATCAGCGCCAGCGACCGTTGGCTTTGCGGCCCGGAAACTTGAGGCGCTTGCGGCGAATACGCAGCTTCTTCTTGGCGCGGTAGCGAGCGGTCTTCTTGCGGTTGCGCGCCGGACGAGTACCCTTTTTCATCTCTCTCTCCCTTGAACTTCTTACAGCCGAAGCCCTACGGCAACGAGCATGGTGTTAAAATCGCCGGTGCTTTGAGCATACAGCTCGGTCTTCTTCTTCTCGTCCTTCGTCGTCGTTTTGCCCGTCGGACCAGAAGTCGTCGTCTCGGAGGTCTCGGTGGCGAAGAGCGCGCTGTCGAACAGCCGAGCTTCGAAATCCACGAAGAACTCCTTGTCGAGGCTGAGCCTTATACCAAAAAAGCCGCCGTAATATAAACCGTTTTGTTCGTTTTCCGTGGTCGAGGTCGCCGAGGTCGTGCCGTCCTTCTCGCTACGGTACTCGCCAAGGCCGTCGACGAAGGGTGAGACGTTCTCCGCCAACTTATTGAAATAATAACGAATACCGCCGCCTAGCGAAAGGCTGGTCGAGTCGCTGGGGGCGTCGGGGGCGTCGCCTTTGCTGTAGGAGCGCATGCTCAAAAGGCCTTGGCCGAACCAGAACATATGGGAATCGAGCTGCTCGGAGAAGCGGCCGCCCGCCGA
>JAYWBY010000742.1:0-2853 GCA_043781115.1 Pseudomonadota bacterium | reverse complement strand
ACGCTAGAATCTGGTCGTTCTTTTTCGGAGCGCCGGCGCGAGTGCTGCAAGCCAAGTCGCCGCGGGCGGCGAACATCGCGGTCTTCAACACGCCTTCTTTCCAAAAGCACTCGAGATAATTCTTCTTGGAGCCAGCCGCCGCATCGGCGCAAGCCGGCGTGCTCTTGTCGAGGAGTTTGACGCCTTCGCGGCCGTAGTAGGATTCGCACATGATCAGAGGAGTAGGACGGCTCGCATACTTCTGGCCGAGCAGCGAATTGACAGCCGTCTCCCATAGTTTTGCTTGGCAATACACTTCAAACTGACTCTGCGCGGCCGTCACTTCGGCGGCGGACAACGTCCCGGCCTGGCCGAGTTCGCTCAGGCGACTGGAAAGCCAGCCCGTGAGCAGGGGCTTCTGCAAGTCGACGATCTTGTCGAAGTTGTCGATGCGAGCCTTGATCACCGCGACGTCGATTTCCTTCGCCTCGGCCTGACGGGACGCCAGAGTTGCCGCGGTCGGGGCCTTCTCTTCTTTAAGGAAGCGCAAGAAATCGGCGCGCACGTGCCGGCCTTTGACTGACGCGTCGGCGACCTTTTCAATGGCCGAGGGCGTCACGCCTGGATCCCAAAAGAGCAAGTTGGCTTTATAGAGCAGCTCGCCTTGGTCGTCCGTCAGCATGAACGGGGCTTTGCCCTTGCTTTCGTAGTCCGGCAGCTTCAGCTCGGCGGACTGTTGCTTCTTTGCGGGCTTGACCTTGCCGCCGCATCCTTGAAGGCCCAAGGCGGCGACGACGATCGAGAGAAATATCAGGGTGTTCATACGGTCTCCGTTAAATCCCGTAAGGAATCGTTAGAAGTAGAGGTTGAAGTCGAGCTGGCCCAGGTCGGTGACCGGCATGTTGCGGCTCTGGTATTGCCGCGTGTAGCTCAACTTCAAGTCCATCGGCGCCGCGAAAGTGCCGGCTTGGTACGCTTGCACGGTGCTGAAACCGAGCATCGCTTCGGCGTTCTGGGCCGTCTGCTCGCTGTGCGCTTCCAGCATGTGCTTCGTGTCGAAAGCGACTTCGCGGTAAGTGTCGCCGAACTTGTGGAAATAGCTGTAGCCTACGCCCGCCATGAGGCCTATGGCAGGTTCAAAGGTCAACGCCGTGCCAGCGTCGACTTTGTCGCCGAGCTTGAAGTTCGTGTTGGTCTCGTCGACTTCGATCGACTCGTCGGGCGTCACTTCGCGCACGGTCTTCTTGCCGGGCAGTTGCACCGTGTATTTGCCGAACTCGTTGAGGCGGAAGCCGAAGTTTAGCGGCTGGTCGAGCGACAATTGCGAGAATAGGTCGGTCTGGCCGTCGCCGAACGCCAAGTCGTTCAAAACGTTCGGGTCATCGGTTTTGCCGGTCGGCAGCACCAGGCCGTTGGTCGACGCGACTTCGAGGCGCTTCGCTTGGTAGACGCGCATCTTGCCGGCGAGCGTGATGTCGCCCAGGCCTTGGCCCTGCCAGTCTTCCAGGTCGCGGTAGCCGTTGTCCGCGAGCTTGGTGTTCAGGCGCGCCACGGCCTTGTTCAACTTGTCGCCGGCGTCGCGGGCCGAAGCCGTTTGATTGTTTTGCGTCGCGGCCAGGCTATTCAAGAATGCCTGCGCCGTCGCGTTCGGTTTGAATCCGACTTGGATGGACGTCTGCGCTTTATAGTAAGGAACGGCAATCGCCAACGTGAAGTCGTCGGTAACGCCGTAGGACATGATCGGCGCAAAGACCGAGATATGGCCTTTCAGGTCGGCGGTGAACGAACCGACGACGTCGTCTTCCTTGAAGCCGTTGCTCAAGAGAAACGCCCGCAGTTGGTTGGCCTTCAGCTCGTCCTCGCCTTTGGCTATCTTGCCGAAGGTCAAGTCTTGGGCGAGCGGCTTCGACAGCGGCTGGCGGCTGCCCGAGTCGTCCGTTTTCTCTTCGACGTCGGTCGTGACCGAACGCATGTCGACGTTACGCACGCCTTGCGGCAAGACTTTGGCGTTCTCGAAAGCCAGGGCGTTCGGCGCCAAGAGCGCTACGCCTAAGGCCGCGATGCCGATTCCCTTAAAGACCTGATTCATCTGGGTCTCCCCTAAACTAATAATCATGGATTAAAGATCATGCCCAGGGGCCGCCGCTTGCGGGCGGTCCGAGGGCATTCTTTGACTAAACAGACTTAGTGGCTGAGGGCGCTGAGCTCGCTGGTCATGGTGGCCAGATCCCAGTTGGTTTCGGCTTCGCGGCCTTCCGGAACGTTGTCGTTGTTGATCGCGTCGTTGACCACTTGGATGCCGTGCTCGTACTGAGCTTTCGTTTCCGGGATCTTGTTGAGCTCTTTCAACACAGTGGCTTTGCCGCGGAGGTTCTCGAAGAAGTCGGCGCCGCTGACCGTCTTGTGGTTGACCGGGTCTTGGACGCCGGGGGAAGCGAGCGCGCCTTCGATTTCGGTTAGGGCTTGGGTCGGGTTGTAGAGGCCACCCGGGAAGTCACGAGCGACCGGATTCGAGTGCACGCCGGCGGCGAGACGGAGGAGACCTCCGCCTTCGAAGTTCTTGTATTCCGGGTGCGCGGCGTCGTCCGCCTTCTTGATGATGTTGATCAAGGTCGGCAGGTACGGCAGCGACGGGATCGTGCCGGCCGACTCGCCCCAGTAAGCCAGGCAAACGCCCTTGAAGTAGTAGTAGGCCGGGTTCTCGCCAACGGCGGCGGCGTTGATCTTCTCGGCGACCGTTTCCCAGCACTGACGGAAGACGCGCTTACGGTTGTCTTTGTCGGTTTTCGGGAAGAGCATTTCGCCTTCGTAAACCGCGAGGCGCCCCAGTTGGGTGGCGGCGCGGATCTTTTGGCCGGCGTTGGTGGCGGTGGT
>JAYWBY010000741.1:0-2853 GCA_043781115.1 Pseudomonadota bacterium | reverse complement strand
ACGACGAGGTGCCGGCCGGCGCGGATCGAGCGGACGAGTCGATGGGTCGTCTCCTCGAGGTCGACGCCGTGCGAGTCGTCGTTGCCGCCCTGGCGCAGCAGGGACTCGCGTGCCAAGTCCCAAAGGGCCTCTTCGCTGAGCTGCTCGGGTGGGACCACGACGGGCAGGGGCGGCGTGTCGGACGACGGCGCCTCTCGTTCTTGATCGTGATTTTGTTCGGCATCCATGCCCAGACTATCGCGGAAATCTGGCATAATGACAACATGGCTTACGTCGCTCATTTCCTCAGCGTTTTCGCCTTGGCCGGCGCCGCTCTCGGCGCGCCGGTCGTCGCTCCCGTCGAGGTCGCGACAGCCGACTTCCCTCCCTTCCGGATCGTCGGCGAAGGCGGAAGTTTGACCGGCAGCGACGCCGAAATCGTCGCCGGCGTATTCGAGCGCATGAAGGTGCCTATCCACATCAACGTCGGACCTTGGAAGAGAATCTACACGGAAGGCACGGCCGGCAAATACGCAGCCGTCTACTCCTTCTCGCGCAACGCCGAACGCGAGGAGAGTTACTACTTCAGCGCACCGATCAATTCGGTGAGCAACGTCTTCTTCAAGCGCAATGTCGACTCCTTCACTTGGAAAGTGCTAAACGACGTCTCCGGCAAAACGATCGGCATCAGCGCCAGCTATAATTACGGCGACGAGTTCGCGGCGTTCGTGAAGACGACGCAACCGAAGCTCGAACCCTCCTTCGGCGAACGCCCGGAGGAAGAGCTGCTCGCCAAGCTCGGGAAAAAGCGCATCGACCTCTTCGTCTGCGAAGTGAGCGTCTGCTCGTGGCTCGTCAAGACCCGCGGGAGCGAGTTCGGCGAAATCGATCACGTCGAGCGCCCGATCGGCAAAGTGCTGACCTTTCACGTCGGCTTTCCCAAGAAAGCGGCGGGCAGCGAAAAACTCCGGGACCAGTTCAACGCTGCGCTGGCCGGATTCTGCGCCACGGGGGCTTGCCAAAAGATCTACGGCAAATACGGGATGAAGCCCGTGTTGAAGAAGTCCTGAAGGTACCAAGTCCAGAGTTACTGAATACCCTTGATATGAATCGCCTTGCCGTTCGGACAATGGAAACGGAAGGTGTTGTCCTTGTCCCGGTCGATGCAGGTGCCGCACTTGCATTCTCCGTCGTCGGTCGTGATCTCGGGGGACTTGTCGTCGCCGCCGGTGCGGCCGACAAGCGGTTGCCCGGCGGCGTCGCTCCCGAGGAAGCAGCCGCCCGCCGCGGTGCTGGTAGAAGTCATCGTGCGGTTGTGATCGCGGTCATAGAATTCGACCGTGATATAGGTTTCGCTATTTTTGCTGCAGGCGTCGGCCAACTGTTTGGTCGCGGCTTGGTGCTCGTCGAAGTCGGCGCTGACTTGGCTGCCCTTGACCACGCCGTCCTTGGTAGTGCGCGTGACTTTCACCGTGAACGCGTCGTCTGCGGCGTCGCCGCCGTCGAGTTGGTCGACCGTCATCGGTGCGGTGAGCTTCGCCGACACTTCGCCGTCGTCTGATCCTATGTCGCCTGATCCTTTGTCGCCTGAGTCGGAGCCGACGCCGTTCGAGTCGATGCCGCCCTTGCCGTCTTTACCGTCGGAAGAGTCTATCCCGCCTTTGCCGTTCTTGCCGTCCTTGCCGTCGCTCGAATCCGTGCCTCCCGAGTCCTTGCCCGAGCCGCCATCTTTGGCGCCCGAGCCAAAGCCCGAGTCCTTGCCGGAGTCTTTGCCGTCCTTCTTGCCGGAATCTTTGCCGCCCTTCTTGCCCGAGTCCTTGCCGCCCGAGTCGTCGTCGTCGCCGTCGTTGAGGTCGGCCTTGCCTTTGTCGGTCAGCGCGGCGCCGCGTTGATCGGAGCCCGCGAACGAGCTGGCTTTGCAGCCGGCTAGGGTCGCGATTACCGCGCCCATCAGGAAAGTGGCGAATAAGAGATCTTTCCGCATCGAGCTGACTCCCAGGCCTAGGCGCCCTGTTTGAGACTCACAGACGCGGCCGGAGGCCTTTCCGCGTGCCGCGACTGGTTACAAGCCGTCGCTAGTCGACGCGCCACCGCTTTGACGAATTCCAGCTCGCCGACGTGTTCAAGCTCGAAGCGAACGCCGACGCGGCCGGCTTGGAAGTAGCGATTGGTGACTAGGTGTTCGCGCGTGTTCCCGAGCCAGTTGAGCTTGATGCGTTCTACCGTATGCGACCGCGAGCCGACGGCAAAGGTGTAGTCTAGGCCGCCCATGCTGATCTCGGAGGCGTTACCCCGGCGGCCGTCTTGCCGTTCGACGTAGATCAGCGAATCGACCGACAGCCGATAGCGCAGGTAAAGTCTTGGCGAATCTTTCCGTTTCATGACCCTGCCTGGGATGATTGGTGGCACTTCAGCAGCTCATCGGCTGAAATCCCTCAATCCCCGAGCAAAACCCGTTTGGAAGCGTCGCCGAACCGGCGCAATTCGTCTATGAATTCTGCGGCATGTAGCAGCTAGTCGAGGATCTTGTCGCCGAGCATGCCTTGAGCCTCGGCGAATTCGAAGCCGTTGCGCACAGAGATCCCGGCGTAGATTTCGGTCAAGTCGTCCCAGGTGATCGAATAGAATCCTGAGGCGCCCGAGTAACGGCCCCAGGTGTTCTCGATTTTGACGCGATCGATGCGGCCGTTGTCACCAAGGTGGTAGCCGACGATGTTGACGACGTGGCCCTCAATGTCCTTCGGTAAGGGATGTTTCACGGTCATGAGGCCGTCTTTCGAGATCTTAATGCCTTTGTCGGACCAATAGATCGAGAGTAGGACGCTGGCTTTACGATTGATCTCGTGGACGATGGTTTTGTCGATGTTTTCCCAC
>JAYWBY010000740.1:0-2853 GCA_043781115.1 Pseudomonadota bacterium | reverse complement strand
TGACGGCGCAGACGATGGCGGTGCCTTCGTCCATGGCGTCTTGGAAGCGGTAAACGCCGGCGGGCACCTTGGCGAGAGCTCGCTGCATCTGCCGCGTGGCGGCGTGGCGCATGTGCAGCATGTAAGCTTGGACGACGCCCAAGCCGTGGCGTTCGACAAGCTCCAGAAGTCGCTTTAGACCGACTTCGTTGGCTGCAACTTGCGCTCGGATGTCGGCGAGATTGTCGTCGACGGCGCGGCTAGGGTAGGGCGCCTTCGCCAGGAGTTCGGCGAGCTCGGCTTCGCTTGCAAAGCCGTCGCGCACGAGGCGGAAGCAGCCGATCAGCACGCCTTCCTCCGCCAAGGTTTTCGAATGGGGCGGCATCGAGCCCGGTGTCAGGCCGCCGATTTCGGCGTGATGGGCGCGGTTGCCTGTGAAGAAAAGCAACTCCTTGCCGTCCGCCGCGAACACTGGCGTGATGACCGTGACGTCGGGCAGATGGCTGCCGCCGCGGTAAGGATCGTTGGTCACGAAAACGTCGCCCGCCTTGAGGTCGCCGGCGGTTTCCGCCAGCACGGCGCGCACGGTGTCGCCCATGGAGCCCAAGTGCACGGGAATGTGCGGTGCATTGACGACCAGGCCGCCGTCCTTGCCGAAGATGGCGCACGAGAAGTCGAGGCGCTCTTTGACGTTGACCGAGAGCGACGTGCGTTGGAGCGCCGCTCCCATTTGCTCGGCGATGCCGGCGAACTGGTTGTTGAAGAGGGCCAGGTTGATGGGGTCGAGGGCAGTGCCAATCTCCGAGTACGTCTTCCGCTCGGTGCGCGTCACCGTCACGTAGTCGGCCGTCGTCAGCACGGCCTCCCAACCGGGAGCAACGAAGAGTGTGGTCGACGCCTCGACGAGCAAAGCGGGGCCCGCGATTTCCGCCCCGGCCTCTAGTTCGGTCCGAAGATAAAGCGGCAGATTCCTCCAGGTCCCGTCGATGCAAACCGGCTGCTCGCGCGCCATTTCCGGCGCGTAAAGATTCAGCTCGGGAGCCAGCGGCGGGGGCGGCGTCTGTTCGGCGACGAGCTCGACGCGGAGGTTGCGGATTTCAACGGCCCGCTGGGGGAAGTCGAAGCCGTAAAGCTGCTGGTGCAGGGTCGCGAAGGCCCGTCCATAAGCGCCGTCCGCGGGCCTTTCGACGTTTATGACGCTGTCTTGCCCTCGGTAGCGAAGGTCAAGCGATTGGATCTCGCGTACCGAGGCCCGCTTCGCCGAAGGCAGCTCGGTCTCGAGGTCGGTCCGTAGCTTGGCGCCCAAGGTTTTAAAGCGCGCCGCGAGCTTCACGGCGTCGCCGTCTTCGAGCGGCTCGCCGACATCTTCCGCTCCGAAGCGGCGCACCGCGGCGGCGCCCATGCCATAAGCGCTGAGCAGGCTCGCCTGAGCATGCTGGACGATTCGCTCTATGCCGAGCTCGTCGGCTAGCTGGCAAGCGTGCTGCGCAGCGGCGCCGCCAAAGCTGATGAGCGTGTGCTGGCGGACGTCGTAGCCCCGGCCCAAGGAAATTTTCTGAATGGGCTGGGCCATGTTGCTGGCCGCGACGGCAAGAAAACCCAGGGCCAACTGCTCTGGCGCGTATTTGCGGCCGCCGGCTTTGGCGTTCACCGACGCCAGTAGTCGCGTCAGCTGGGTTCGCGCCGGCGCCAGCGCCAAAGGAAAAGCGAAGTGCTCGGGCGTCAGCCGGCCAAGCAAAAGATTCAAGTCGGTGATAGTCAGCGGCCCGCCCTTGCCGTAACAGGCCGGTCCGGGCTCGGCACCGGCCGATTCGGGCCCGACGCGCAAACGCTCGCCATCGAAAGTGCAAATGGAGCCGCCGCCGGCCGCGACGGTTTCGATCGCCAGCATAGGTGCAACGATGCGCACTCCCGCCGCTTGGTCAGGGCCCGGTAGCTCCATCTCGAAGCGCCGCTCGAAGGCGCCGTCGAAACGGCAGACGTCGGTGCTGGTGCCGCCCATGTCGAAACCGATGACGGCACCTAGTCCGGCCTGGCGCGCCACTTCGGCGACGCCGACGGCGCCACCTGCCGGTCCGCTCAGGATGCTGTCCTTGCCGATGAAGGAAGCCGGCGCAACGAGCCCGCCGGCGCTCGTCATCAGGCGGAGTTCGGCCTCCGGCATGGCGCGGCGCACCTCCTCGACATAAGCGGCGATGACCGGGGACAAGTACGCATCGACGACGGTGGTGTCGCCTCGCGGCACGATCCGCTGGAGCGGTGCCACCTCGGACGAGAGCGAGATTTGTCGAAAACCCATGTTCTTGGCGAGCTGTTTCACGGCCTGCTCGTGTTCCGCGAACGCATGCGCGTTGAGCAAACACACGGCCAGCGACTCGATTTTTTGTTGACGTAATTTTTTGAGGTCGCCTTCGAGCGTCGCTAAATCGAGCGCTTCGAGGATCTCGCCCTTGGCCGTGACGCGGCCTTTGGCTTCGATGACGGCGGCATAGAGCGGCTGGGCCTTTTTGATGTCGAGCTGGAAGAGTTTGGGACGATTCTGGTAGGCGATCAGTAAAACGTCGGCGAATCCGGCCGTCGTGACGAATGCCGTGGCGGCGCCCGTGCGTTCGAGGAGGGCGTTCGTGCCGCGTGTCGTGCCGAGACGGACTTCGATCTTGCCAAGCGGATCCGCGAGGCTCTTGCCTAGCAAAAAGCGTATGCCGGTCACCGGTGCCGGTTCCCCGCTTGCCAGTTCAAGGACAGCGCCACCGGTGGGCGTGCGCCCAAGCGACCCGGCAAGCTTCAGCACACCGGTTTTGGCGTCGAAGCTTTGCACGACGCCCGCCGCCGCCGTGTCGGTCAGCCGCAGCGTGAACCCGTCGAAAAACCGCG
>JAYWBY010000739.1:0-7979 GCA_043781115.1 Pseudomonadota bacterium | reverse complement strand
CTGACGCGAAGGAGCTGATCTACGACGTGCCCGACTACTTCAACGGCACGCTCAGGGTGATGGCGGTCGCGGTCGCCGAAGATTCGATCGGCATCAAGAAGACGCAGTCCATCGTCCGCGGTCCGTTCGTAATCAATCCGAACGCACCGACTTTCGTCGCGCCAGGCGATGAATTCTTCGTCAGCGCCACGGTCGCGAACAACGTCGAAGGATCGGGCGACAAGGCGGAAGTCAAAGTCGACCTCGAAACGTCCCAGCATCTGTCCGTGCTCGACGAAAAATCGCGCGTCCTGAAGATTGGAGAAGCGCGCGAGACCACCACCATCTTCAAGCTCAAAGCCACCGACGAGTTAGGCTCCGGTTCGCTCAAATTCACGGCGTCGCTCGGAGACAAGAAGACGCACTTCGCCGTCGACCTGAGCGTCCGGCCTCCAAGCCCGTACTTCGTGCGCGCCACTGCCGGCAACTTCAAGGACGAACAGCTGGACGTGCCGGTGACGCGGAACATGTACCCGCAGTACCGGACGCTCGAGGCGGCGGCTTCGGTGGTGCCTTTGAGTCTCGCCCGGGGCCTCGTTCGCTACCTCGAAAGTTATCCTTACGGTTGCACCGAACAGGTGGTCAGCAAGACCTTTCCGGCCGTGATTTTAAAGAATCGGCCGGAGTTCAAGTACGACCCGAAACTGGTCCAAACGGCCATCGAGAACACCATCAGCATTCTGCGGTCGAGGCAAAACGCCGAGGGCGCCTTCGGGTTCTGGGCGGCGAATTCGACGGTTTCTGACTTCCAAGTCGCCTATGCGTCTCACTTCCTTTTGGAGGCGAAGGAGCGGGGCATTCCGGTGCCGGAGGACATGCAGCAGCGCGCCTTGATCTACCTCGCCGAGTTGCTAAAGACCTTGCCCCAGTCTCTCGGCGAAGCCAGGGAGCGGTCGTACGCCCTCTACGTCTTGACGCGCAACGGCGTCGTGACGACCAACCAGTTGGACGGCTTGGTGTCGCAGCTGAAAGAGAAGTTCGCCGACGATTGGCAGAAGGACTTGATCGGCATTTACGTCGCGGCGACCTACCAGATGCTGAAGAAGGAAGACGAAGCCTCGAAGCTGATGGACAAGATGGAGTTCGGCGCTCCCCAGAAAGACGACTATCGCTACTTCTACGATGGTCTCGTCCGCGACTCGCAGCTCCTCTACGTCATGGCGAAGCACTTTCCGGCAAGGATGCAGAAGGTCAACGGCAAGGACATCGAACCGGTCGTCAAACCGATCGCGCTCGGACTCTACAACACGACGTCGTCGGTCTTCGCCATCATGGCATTGGACGCCTACGGCGACACCGCCGCCAAGATGGGGATGAAGGCGTTGACGATCGCCGAGATCCTGAGCGACGACAAGAAGCAGCAGAAGGAGCTGCCGCTAGGCCCCGGCTTGGTCAAGATCGCGGACTTCACCGACAAGGCGAAGGCGATCCGCTTCAGAACGGAAGGCGGTGGCGCGCTCTTTTACCAAGTCACGGAGTCAGGATTTGATCGCGCCCTGCCCGACAAGGAAGTGAAGCAGCACTTGGAAGTGCAGCGAGAGTTTCAAGACGAGACCGGCAAGGTCGTGACGTCGACGAAGCTCGGCGCCAAGTTGACGGTGCATCTCAAGGTTCGCACCATCGAAGGCCAAAATTACGACAACGTCGCCGTCGTCGACCTTCTACCCGCCGGCTTCGAGATCGAACTCAACCGGCGTGAAGAGCAACGGGAGAGCGCTTCGCCTGTGAATAACCGCCTGCCGAAGAAGACAGTCGCGGAAGAGCAGGCGGACAATAGCAGCGACGGCGCGCAAAATGGCGAGGAGGGCGACGGGGGCAACGGCGCCGCCGAAGCCGGGGACGTCGTCGAAGGCGATGGTGACGGCTCCAACGCCGAGCAAGCTCAGACTTCGGAAGGTTCGGACAATTACCAAGGGAGTTACCAAGATCAAGCGGCGCCTGGCCCCGAGTCGCGCATCGACGCCGGTAATTCGACGTTCCATCCGATCTACGCCGATTTACGCGAAGATCGCGTGGTTCTCTTCGGGACTATTGGCTCTGCCGTCTCGGAATTCGTATACAAAGTCCGCTCGACCAACCGCGGCACCTTCAAGGTGCCGCCAGTTTTCGCCGAGTCGATGTACGATCGGACGGTGCAAGCTCTCAGCCTCGGTTCGAAAATGACGGTCGAGGACCAGCCGTGATTTGGCGCCGGCGCGCGGTACGTTGGTCAAGACGCTTGCTCGTGTGCAGCGTCTTGGCCGGCGCCGTTCTGTCGCTGGCCCTGGCCTTCTTCGCCAAACGGGACGTCCACGACGGCATCAGCTATTCTTCGGCCTTTTTCGATACCCACGGCAAACTGCTGAGGCTTGAGCTTTCCGCCGACGAAAAGTACCGCCTGTGGACGCCTTTGAAAGAGCTGTCGCCGCACTTGGTTCAGGCGACGTTGCTCTTGGAAGACCGCTACTTTTACTGGCACCCTGGCGTCAACCCCCTGTCTCTGGGGCGGGCCCTGTGGCAGACCTTCGTGACGCGCGAGGCGACTGTCGGGGCGTCCACGATCACCATGCAGCTCGCCCGCTTGCGGTATCACCTGAAGACCCGGACGTTCCAAGGGAAGCTCCGGCAAATGCTCTATGCCTTAAGGCTCGAAAAGAGCTACTCGAAGGACGAGATCCTAGAGGCCTATCTCAACCTCGCGCCATACGGTGGCAACGTCGAAGGCGCGGCGGCGGCGAGCGAAATTTACTTTCAGAAGAGGCCACGGGATTTGACCGTCGGCGAGTCGCTGCTCCTCGCCGTGTTGCCGCAAAGTCCGACGCTTAGAGCTCCCGGTCGGACGGATTCGGCGTCGGCTTCCGCCGGCATGGAATCGGCCCGGGACCTTTTGCTCGAACGTTGGCTGAAGGCCCATCCCGAGCAAAAGGACGAAGTGACCGGCATCCTGCTGAAGCGCCAGGTGCGTCGGCCGAAGCAACTGCCGTTTCGCGCGCCGCACTTCGTCGACGAGATCAGCGGTCATGCCCCGGTGGGCGCGGTCGCGACGACGCTCGACTTGAAGCTCCAGAGCTTATTGGAGTTGAAGCTCGCCCAATACGTCGAGCTGAAGAAGAGCATCGGGATAAAAAACGGGGCGATCATGTTACTCGACTACCGAACGATGGCGACGGTAGGCGTAGTTGGTTCGGCGAACTTCCTGAACCCCGCCATCCAGGGCCAAGTCAACGGCACACGCGCCAAACGTTCGCCGGGGTCGACCTTGAAACCGTTCATCTACGGCTTGGCGATGGATCAAGCGCTGATTCATCCCATGACTTTGTTGAAGGACGCCCCGACGACCTTCGGCGAATGGCGTCCCGAAAATTTCGACCAAGACTTCGCCGGACCCGTGAAGGTTCACGACGCTTTGATCCGCAGTCGCAACGTGCCCGCGATTCAAGTCGCGGCCGAACTCCACAAGCCGAGTCTCTATGACTTTTTGCGCATGGCGGGCGTCACCGGTCTACGCGATGAGTCGTATTATGGTTTGGCGTTGGCGCTTGGCGGCTCGGAAGTGACGATGGAAGAACTCGTGCGCATGTACGCAATGCTCGGCAATGAAGGGTTGCTGAAGGCCATCCGGCGGCTACCGTCCGATCCTGTTGATCCGGGGCGTCGGCTGCTTTCGCCGGAGGCGGCTTACCTCGTCTTGGACATCTTGAAAGACAACCCGCGACCTCATCAGGGATACGAGGCGAAGTGGTTGAGGGACCAACGCCCCGTTGCTTGGAAGACCGGAACGTCCTTCTCCTTCCGCGACGCCTGGGCCGTAGGCATCGTCGGCCCGTATGTTCTCGCGGTGTGGATCGGCAATTTCGACGGCGAGAGCAACCCGGCGTTCGTCGGCGTGGAAGCGGCGGGGCCGCTTTTCTTCGACGTCGTCGACGCTTTGAAAGCGGAAGGATTGCCTTCGGTCGCGCTCAGCGGATTGCCGAAGGTGCGCGACGTCGAGATTTGCGCTCTTTCAGGCAAGATCCCGGGCCCCAACTGCCACCACAAGATGTGGACCAAGTTCATTCCCGGCAAATCTCCGATCGCGATTTGCGACATCCACCGCGCCGTACCCGTCGACATCGCGACGGGACATAGATCCTGCGCCGCCGTGCCGACGCCGAGCCGCGAGGAAGTTTACGAATTCTGGGATTCGGACATCCTCCGCCTCTTCCGCCAAGCTGGTATTCCGCGGCGCATTCCGCCGGACTGGCACCCCCTCTGCGGCATGGGTGCCAAGACGCACATCGGCTTGGCGCCGAAGATCACGTCGCCGCGCGGCAACATCGTCTACAACGTCCGCATGAACGAACGTCATCCCGACAAAGTCCCGTTTCAGGCGGTGACGGACGCCGATGCGGGCAAAGTCTTTTGGTTCCTCGACAATGCCTTTCTGGGAATCGCCGAAGCCGGTCGGCCGTTCTTTTGGGACCCGAAGCCCGGCGAATTCCAGGTGCGAGCCGTCGACAATTTGGGCCGCGCCGCATCGGGCAAAATCAAAGTCGCGATGGTGGAGTGACTTTACGTTCCACGTTGCGTGATACAGCGAACCCACGAGCCAAAGCGCGGCAGAAATCACGATCGACGCCGTCCACTCCAAAGGCCTTTCGTCGCCCTATAACTTTGTGAAACTACGGTGGATTCAACATTTCTTTGGGTTTCCCTAAAGATTCATCCCAGCTCGCCGACTAGTTCTGTGAAGCAAGTGTGGCGTTTTCTGGGCTTTTTCGAGGCAAAAATGAAGCATCCCCCTCTCCTGCTTTCGATTTTTGCCGTTGCCGGCCTCGGATTCCTGAATCTTCAACTGAAGAAACATGCTCCTACCAACCTTTCCTTCCCCGAAATCCTGGCCGTTTTCGTCGTATTGATCGGGTCTGCCATGATGTTCAAACCGGCCGCCAAGGACGAAAATCTGCCGGAGCCGACCAAACTCCCCGTCGACGACGACTTCGATCTGTCTGCTTAAACCAAGCTAAATACCTAATACTCCACAATCTTCTACAAATTGTATCAAGATCTTCCAAGTAAGTCCGAAGGGATCTTTGGTCCCAGCAGGGGCTCTCACTGCAATTGATTTGGAAGGTAAGGAACATGATCAATCAGAAGTACCTGCCCCGAGGAGTCGTCATTCTGTTTCTGCTCGCCTCCCTGCCAGTGGCTTGCAGCAAGAAGGACAAGAGCGGCGACGACGACGACGATTCGACCACGACCAGCGCCACTGGCGGCGGCGCCACTCCCGGGACCTCGATCAACGGACTATCCGCAGCTTATCCCCAAACGCTAGCTTTGTCGGTCTTCCCGCAGACGACCACGGGCGCGTCGTTGGACGATACGGTCGCCGATCCGAACGCCGATAAGTCGGTCAAGGAAAAGACCGACGACAACAAGAAGAAAATCAGCGGCGAAGGCGATTGCATCGACCCGCACCAATTCCAGCAACTCAAAAGTCACACGCCGGTCACTTGCTATGACTTCGACGCCGACATGAACCCGACGGTGATCTCAGGTCAGTCTCGCACCTCGGGCACGGTCGACGGCACGAACGGCTCCGGCGAAGCTTGCATGGTCAGCTTCACCCGCGCCGAAGTCGACGACGCCGTGCAAACCGTGGACCGCGCCTTGGCGCTGGTTTCCGGCATGCTTTGCCAGGCCAAGAAAGACGGCGTCGCCACGGCGATGCCGGACGTCGGCGCGACGTTGGACTTGAAGACTTCTTTCGCCAAAGCCGGCCCTGGCCTCCTCGACGTTACCACCGCGAAGATCGCCCGCTTGGACGACGTCGCGGGCAACCCGGTTTACCGCAGCGACGTCGAAGTCAAGGGTCCGGACGGCCGCACCATGCAAGTTCACCTCCTCCACTCGCCGGCCGCCGACGGCACGAGCTCTGGTTCGTTGTGGTTCCAACGCCAAGCACAAGAACATCAAGTTCCCGGCGCCGCGGTGGACCCGAACAATACGTCGAACAAAAACGACCTGATGAGCATCAACTACAACAACTCGGTCGATGCCGACGGCGCCCCGCGCGTCCAGATGGAAGTCCGCCGCGCCCAGATGATCAACACCGTCGACGGTTTCACGTCGAACGGCTTGCTCGACTACGAAGCGGTCAGCCAGTCGGCGTCGAACTCTGACATTCACGCGATCAAATACGTCGCCTTCGACATGAATCCGAACACCAACGCCGGCAACCTTTCCTACTGGATGAACCCGGGCGGAAACTACAACGAATCGGCGCGTGGCTTCCTCTTCAACATCACCGCCGACGACGCTGGCGTCTTGAAAGGGTGCGGTACATCGGGCGCGACCGCTGGCGTCAGCGTGCGCAAATCCCTGGCCGACTCGGCGAGCGTCTTGGCGCCGGTGCGCTACTGGCACCCGCGCGAGAGCCAAAACATCAGCGCCGACAAGGACACGCGTTACACGGGTAACGAAGGCAACCTGATCACCGAGCAGTGCTTCAAACAAGGTGCCGAAGGCGTTTACGCCATCGACACCGACGTCACCACGGACTCGCACGGCTACACCCTCGTGACGACGGCCGCCTCCAACGTCAAACCCCCGGAAAAGCCGGAGCAACACCTGGACGGCGACTTCAAGCCCAAAGACTGACCTAGGTGACCCCAGTTTAGCGAGCCCCGCCGGTCGTCCGGGCGGGGCTTTCCATTTTGAGGAGCGGGCGCTATTCTGACTTGTCAAAACTCCCAAGCCGCTTTCCACGGGTGCCCTATGATTGGTTTCAGCCTTTCCGAACAGCAAAAGTCGTTGCAAGAGACCGCGCGCAAATTCGCCCGTCAGGAAATGGTGCCGCTAGCTGGCAAGTATGACTTGTCGATGGAATATCCTTGGGAAGTCATGAAGAAGGCGCATGCAGCGGGCCTTTTGAGCCTCTCTCTGCCGGAATCCGTTGGCGGCATGGGCATCTCCTTGCTCGATCAAGCCATAGTCAGCGAGGAGCTCGCTTACGGGTGCACAGGCATGCAAACGGCCATGGGAGCCAACGATTTGGCGCTCGGGCCGCTCTTGATCGCGGGCAATGCCGAGCAACTCGAACGCTTCGCCAAGCCGATGGTCGGCGAGCCGAAGATGGCGGCCTACTGCGTGACGGAGCCCAACGCCGGCTCCGACGTCCAGGGCATTCGCACCACAGTGCGGAAGGACGGTGACGGTTACATCATGAACGGCGAAAAGATGTGGATCACCAACGCCTCGAAGGCGTCTTGGTATTACGTCTTGGCGACGCTCGACCCGAAGGCGGGTTACAAGGCGATGTGTGCCTTTGCAATCCCCGCCGACCTCCCCGGCATTCAGCCCGGCAAGAAGGAGGTCAACATGGGCCAGCGGTGCTCTGACACGCGCGGCATCAAGTTCACCGACGTCAAGGTCCACAAGCGTTATCTCCTCGGCCAGGAGGGCGAAGGTTTCAAGATCGCGATGAAGGCCTTCGACTTGTCGCGCCCCGGGACGGCGACGTCGGCGGTCGGTCTGGCCCAGTGTGCGTTTGAGCACTCGCTGAAGTACGCGCAAGAGCGGCAGACCTTTGGCAAGCCGATCGCCCAGCATCAAGCCGTCGGCTTCATGCTCGCCGACATGGCGCAAGAAATCGAGGCCGCCCGCCTTTTGGTTTACAAAGCGACCTCCGAGCACGACGACGGTCGCCGCAACACCAAATTCGCGTCGATGGCCAAATGCTTCGCCGGCGATACCGCGGTGCGCGTCGCGAGCAACGCCGTGCAGATCTTCGGTGGCTTCGGGTTCAACACCGAGTACCCGGTCGAGAAGCTTTACCGCGACGCCAAAATCTTCCAAATCTACGAAGGCACCAACCAGATTCAGCGGCTGATCATTTCGCGCCAAGCCCTCGACGAGAACCCACTTTAGAAAAATGGAGTCAGGCACCTCAGGTTAATTCGGGACACCCTACGTAATCGAAT
>JAYWBY010000738.1:0-2856 GCA_043781115.1 Pseudomonadota bacterium | reverse complement strand
CTTTCTTTGGTGTACGGCCTAGTCCAGAATTTTTTCTTTAAACGTCGAAAGTCTCTCGGGGACCACGTCGGACATAGGGTTGAACTTCCGGGTCTGTTCACTGCCCGAAGCGCCTAGCGCCAGGAAATGCTGTAATTTAGGGCTCTGCGGTCCCGCCCGGCGGTCGCGCTCCAGCCATGGCAACATGGACTCGCCAAACACCCCGCCCACGGCAAAGCGGGTTTTTTTCACGTAATTCTCTGACACGATCTTGAATAAGTCGTGCATTTTATAGGTCTCCGAGCCCTGTACTTCGACGAGCGACGCTTGATCGTCCATGCCGTGAAATGCTGCATTTACCAGAATTTCCGCAAGGTCCTTGACGTGGAGCGGTGCCATTCCTTCCTGTTTTCTCGGCAAAGGGTAGATCGGGTACTTCATCACGCGCAGGATCGACTTCAAAAAACGGTCATTGCCGCCCTGGCCGCCGAAGACGACGGGGACCCGCAAGACGATCTTTTCGGGCACCTTCGAGTTCAGGATCAAAGACTCCGCGAGGTACTTTTCCTGCAGGAAAGGTACTTCGGCGTGTTTCGAGGCGCCGATGGCACTGACGAAGACGAGGCGTTTCGTCCCGGCCCGCTCCATGGCCGTCAGCAGGTTCTGCAGAGTGGTCAAATTGCGGGTGATTGGCGCCGGAACGGCGGACGGTGATTCGAGCTTGGTCAGCGGACCAGCTAGTCCACCCTCCCAAGCCAAATGCATCGCGACTTCGACTCCGCGCAGCGGCGCCGCCATTAGCTCGGCGGAACTAATGTCCGAACAAACGGGGTAAACGTTGTCGAGCGAGTCGGGTAGTTTGTGGTGATAGACCGAAACGACGGTCCGGCCCTTTTCGGCCAAAGCGCGCACCAGATGCTGGCCGATGAAGCCCGACCCCCCAGTGACCATGACGGCGCCGTCCATGCTGTCCTCCAGTCTGGCTCACGAACTGTACTTATGATTCTTTGCTCAGGTCATAATACAGGTTCTTGAGGGCAGCTGCGGCATCTTTCCAGGTCGAAAGTGTACCAACGTGAGCGGCAATGCGCTGTGCGCTCGCGGGATCCCTGCGGAAGGCCGCGGCGCGTTGTACCGCATCGGACCATGTGCTCAGTGAGGAACCTGGAGAAAGGCCAAAGCCGACGTCCAAACCCGCGACTTCATCGATCGCCGATCCTGTTTGGTACACGACCGGGCAGCCATGGGCCAAAGCGTCGGCCGCGGGAAGGCAATAGCCTTCATACCGACTGGGATGCAGGTACACGTCGGCCGACCCATAGAGCTTCGAGAGCTCGCTGGTGTTTAGATTCGACCGGAGCGTCAGCGAACCGTTCGCCAGTAGATCTTTTCCGACCTTTCTCGCTAAATCAGCGCCTTTTGCGTCCGTCACCAAAATCGCCGCGGCGTTTTTACCGAGGCTTCGGACAATTTGTACGAGGAGGTCCAATTGTTTGTAGGTCTCCCCTCGCGCCACCGTCAACAGCGACAAATTTTCTGCGACCGACCGAGGTGTTCCTCCGACGAAGGTCGTGCAGCCGTTGGCAATGACCCGGCATTTCCCCGCGATTTCCGGATATTTTTCCCGGACGGTCGTCAGCGTCCATTGAGACACGCAAACAACCTGGTCCGCCGCCGCCAGCGCCCGCGGCAAAAGCCAGTCGAGCTGTGCGTGCGACGCCTTCGACACGCCGGAGGGATCAAGTAGAGGGATGAGGTCGTGAACCGTCACGACTCGCTTGATTCGAGGATCCCCGCGACGGTACGGAACGTTAAAGTTGCTGAGACCGTGAAGAATGACGGCGGGGGCCGATGCGGGCAGAGCCTTTGCCAGAGCTTTGCCGACACGCAATGGCCAGAGCGGCTTACTTTGCGACAAGTGCCGACCCCAAACCGAGTCCAAGAGGACCACCTGGTCCAGCCCGGCGGCGAGTTCGGGGCTCCCCGGCAATGCGATGACCGCCGGTCGCACGCCAATTTGGACCAACTCCTCCGCCAACTGCGCCGCATGGACAAAAACACCCGAGGCCCGGCGTGCAAGGCCATACCCGTCCCAAAAGACCAGCGGCGCCCGGTCTATACCGTGAGCGCCGCTGTTTTCTGCGATCCACTGAGCTAGGTCGATGCGAGACCTCGCACGTTATCTGTGTCGGCCAGCGATGCTCAAACGCGCTTCCGCGCGCAGCAGCGAAGCCTGTGCTCTCATGACGTCGACGCCGGCTTTTTGACTCAGCCGGTCCATGGCCCTTTGTTTGGCCTTCTCGGCCCGGTCCCGGTCGATATCGCCTGGTTTCTCGGCGACATCCACCAACACGGTAACCTTGTCTTCGGCGACGTCGACGAAGCCGCCGGCGATGAAGAAGGATTGTTTCGGGTTTGAATCGACGGTTAAGTCGCCGATGCCGAGTTCCGCCACCATCTTGGTGTGGCCGGGAAGGATGCCCATGTAGCCGAGCGAACCCGGAATTTGTACCTGCGTGGCGGTGGTTCTCAAGACCACTTTCGCCGGCGTCAGAATATTTACCTGCAACTCTGCCATCTAGAAAGTCCCTTTATTACAGCGTCTTGGCCTTCTCGATCGCTTCTTCGATGGTGCCGACGTAGAGAAACGCCTGCTCCGGAAGGTTGTCGTGCTTGCCTTCGACGATCTCTTTGAAGGACCGGACGGTGTCTTCGCGTTTGACGTATTTGCCCTTCATTCCGGTGAACGGCTCGGCGACGCTGAACGGCTGGCTCATGAAGCGTTCAAGCTTCCGGGCGCGAGAAACGGCCAGTTTGTCGTCGTCCGAGAGTTCGTCCATGCCGAGAATAGCGATGATGTCCTCCAGGTCTTTGTAG
>JAYWBY010000737.1:0-7992 GCA_043781115.1 Pseudomonadota bacterium | reverse complement strand
CAACCCTGACTGGCGGGCGTCGAGAAACTCCGTCCAAGTCGAGAGAGTCCACCGCCGTCCGTCGTCGGCGGGCGAGAGATTTTCGCAGGCGGCCCAAGCAGCGCTCGCCGTCCCGGCATTCGGCATGAGCACCCAGTCGCGGCGGTGCTCGTGGTCGGTCCAAGCGGTTTTCAACACGGCCGCGGCGCGTTCGGTGAGCGTCCCGGGCACGTAGTACATCGAGAACGTCGTCGGACCGTCGCGCTGACTCAAGATGGGTCGGTATTTGGTCGAGTCGTTCGGCTGGCGCAGTTCGGCCTGGGAAAGGTCGTCCTTGGCCGTTAGAAAGTAAATTTGGTCGGGCAAAAAGCGCACGTAGCGATAGGCATTGACTGGGCTAAGCCCTGTCGTCAGCAGGTCGTTCGATGCGTCACTACTCTTTGAGATGACCTTGCCGCCAGCCGTCACGCCGAAGTAGGCCACGCCGCCGCCCGCCAGCAGGACGCCGGCCGCCGCATAACCCGCGACGTCGCCGGAGACGCCGGACGCGGCGAGAGCCTTGAAGCCGAAGTAGATGATGCCGAGGCCGCCCACGATGCCGGCCGCGACCACGGTGGTGCCGACGACGACGCCGGTCGCCATGATGGCTCCAGCGGCGGTTACGGGAACGAGGCTTTCCGCCATGTAACGCGAGCCGGTCATGACGTCGCGGATCATGCGGTCACGCTCGACGTGCCGCTCGTACCAGATGGCGGTCGACGCGCCATGGACGACGGGAACGGCGCCGATGACGTAGGTCGTCGCGGCAGCCCCAGGGACAAATGTCATTTGCGCCGGTCCGGTAAGCGCGGGGGTCCAGGTCAAGTCCGGTCCCGGTCCGCCCAGTACCAGCGCTGCGCTCTTCGGCGGCGTCGCGCGTTCCGCCAAGCCTGCCGCCCATTTGTAAGTGGAGCCCATTTCGGAAAGCTTGCGCCAGTCGACCCGAGCTTCGTTCCACTCACCGACGGCCGTCCACAGGGCGCCCAGCCAAATTCTAAGCGCCGGGTCGTCGAAGTGCTTCGCGGTGTCGAAATCGCTCTGCAGGTAAAAGGCGGCCTTGCGCGCTTCGATTTTGGCTTCCGACACTTTGCCGGCTTGCAGAAAGGCAAAGCCGGTCACGAGGTGCAAGGCGATGGCTTCGTGTTCCGCGGGGAAATAGCCTTCTTCCGTTTCTTTGTAGAAGTAAGTTTTGGCCTCGCGAGAAAGGCTCAGCGTCTTTCTCGCCTCGAGATTCAGACCGACTTTCACGAGTGGCGCCGGGTCTCCGGCGCCCGCAGCGACCTTGAGCCACCCGCGCTCGAGCGTCGAGATGAAGCCGCCCGGCTCTTTCTCTGGCAAATTGCTGACGGCGGCCTTCGCCTCGCCACCGGCATGTTGCGCCATCGAAGGGAGATAGTCCTCGCGCTTGGCCAGGTCCGATTGCGTGACGGTCGAACACCCCGAGGCAACGAGTGTGGCGGAGAGCGCGAGGCTAAGGGGTTTGGCGAGCATCTCAGTATTGTACTACGCAAACTCCTCAAGTAAACGCCCATGATTCCCGCTCCCTGCCTCGCCGCGAACGGCTCCGGGAGGGCAGCATGCCGCGGTTTCCGATAAAATGTTCCTATCCATATAAAGGGGGATGTATGCGGTCTTGGAGCCTGGGGGTTCTCTTGCTGCTCGGTCTTGGCGCCTTTTCGTCGGCGCGGGGCGCGGAGGCTACGAGCGGGTTCTACTCCGGTCGCTCCTTCAAGCAACTGACCGTCGACAAGGACCACGTCGCAATCCAAGGGACCGCCGCCGCGCAAGAAGGCCGCCAAGCCTTACTCGGGGTCAAGGAAAGCGTCGCCTTCGCTCAACTCGGCGTTTCGATCGTCGATCGGGCGAAGATTCGCGCCACCGACGCGATTGTCGGTTATCCGGTGTCGTTCAGCAAGGACGCCGGAGCCGTCGCCGTCCTGACCCACGAAATCGTCGTCCGCACGGACAGCGACGCCGGGGTCAAGGCCATCAAAGCCGAACTGGGCTTCGCCGACCTCGAGGAGACGACTTTCAAAAAGGGCCTTTATTTGGCTAAATTCACCTCGCCGATGGCAGCCTTGGCCGCGGCCAACGACCTCTACAAAGTTGCGGGAGTCGCTTACGCGCACCCAAATTTCCTGATCCCGAAGGACTTTCGCCAAGTAAAGCGCGCCATGACGCCGGCCGACGAACCGTTCTTCGGCAGCCAATGGCATCTGGACAACACGGGCCAATTCGGCGGCACGGCGGGCGCCGACATTCACGCCAAGAGCGCCTGGGAAGTGACGACGGGATCGAGCGACGTCATCGTCGCCGTCTTGGACGGGGGCTTTGAACTGACGCATCCCGATCTCGAGGGCGCCTTCTTCCACAATGCCGGCGAGATTCCCGGCAACGGCGTCGACGACGACCACAACGGCTACATCGACGACGTCAACGGCTGGAACTACTGGTCGAAGAGCAACGACCCGTCGGCGGGCGCCTACGGCGATCACGGCACGGCGGTCTCTGGCTTGGTCGGCGCGCGGCAAAATGGCAAGGGCGTCACCGGCGTTTGCCCGCGCTGCACGATCTTACCGGTCACCGTTGCTTGGACTCCCGCGGACGACGCAGCGGCATTCTACTACGCCAACAGCGCGGGCGCGGCCGTCATCACCAACAGCTGGGGTTATCCGATTGGCATTCCGGCGACCGACGTCGTGGAGGAAGCGATCAACGACGTCGCGGCGCACGGGCGCGGCGGTAAGGGCATGATCGTCCTCTTCGCGATGAACAACATCGACCAAGACGATTGCATCGGCGCTTCGCCCGACATCTCGTCGCTCGAGTCGGTCATCGCGGTTAGTGGCGCATCCGACATGGACAAGAAAGTTTCCAACTCGGGCTGGGGCGCTTGCATGGAGTTTCTTTCGCCGACACTCGAGAGCGGCCGAAAGGGCATCACCTCGGCCGACATGACCGGCAAGCTCGGTTACAACACGGGCAGAAATCCGAACGACTTACCCGACCCCGACTACACCAACGACTTCGGCGGCACTTCCGCCGCCACGCCGATCGCGGCGGGCGTTTTCGCTCTTCTGCTTTCGGTGAACGACGAATTGACCCGCAACGAAGCCTTGGCGATGGTCCTGGCGACCGCGGACAAAGTTCAACCTGATTCGGCCCACTACGACCCGCGCACCGGCTTCAGCAATAAATTCGGCTATGGCCGCATCAACGCCGGCAAGGCCGTGCGCGCCGCCCAAGTCTTCCGTAAGTACACGCAGAAGGACAAGGACAAGAAGAAGACCGAGGTCATGCAATGATCAGTCGAACGGGGATCAGTCGAACGGGTTTTCGTAGAAGACGTACTGCGTCGAGTAGTCGCTGACCTCGAAGTAGATCTTCTTCTCGTCGTCGTCTTGCTGGTAGTTGAGGTTCTTGTCCATGACGCCGTAGCCGAAGCGGAACGCCCGCGCGGTCGCCGCGTCGTTCGTCGCCGTGCCCGTCGTCAATTTGTCGATCTTGATGAAACGGTACATGACCTTGCCTTCGCTAATCACGTCGAGGACGCCGTTGGTTCCCGTCCAGTTTTGGATGCCCTTGGAAATGCGGTTTTGCTGTTCTTGGGTGCAGCTGCCCAGGAAAAAGACGACGAATAGCAACAACACTTTGGCCAAAGCACGCATGGAAGGAAACCTCTCGTTCAACGCCGGTTGCGGCAGGGTCCGGAAACCGCTACAGCTTAACCCCCAAAGCGGCGTTGTTCAAGATCTCGGCGGTGAGTCCCCAAACCTGGGCACTTGGCGCCGAAAACACGCGGGACGACCGCCAGTTGCCGAAGATGTTGAAGCCGAACTCGACGCCCTTGGCTGGCGTGAAGTAGGTCCAGGACTCGGCGAAGACGTGCTCGACCTCCGCCGGCGCCGGGACGAAGGCGTCTACGCCTACCGAGGCCGTACCGACGATTGGCCGGATTTCGGTACCGTCGAGGGACTTGGTGGCGGGAAGCATTCCGATGACGGTAACTGCGGATGGCGAGAGGCCAAGTTCCTCCTCCAGCTCTCGCAGTGCAGTATCGGCAGGAGACTTGTCCTCGGACTCGCTGCCGCCGCCGGGAAAGGCAATTTGTCTCTTGTGTGAGCGAACGTGGACGCTTCGTCGGATGAAAACAATCCGTGCCGGCTCGCCGGCCGCCGCCCCGGGAATGAACAGCAGGACGACCGCATAAGCTCGACCGGCGGCCGTCCAGGGGACGTCCGCCGGCACGAGTTTGGTCATGTTCGGGAGCTCGACCTTCGGTAGGTCAGCTGGCGGAGGGGGCATGGATGGCCGGGGACTTCATGGCGGTCGCTTCCGGCTTGAAGTCGTTGACGTCGGGGGACTTGTCGCCCTTGCCCTTGTTCATCGCGACGATGCGCGGCGTCTTCGACGTGCCTTGCTGGTCTTCGCGGCGGAGCATGGTCGATTGGCCGTTGAACTGGGCGCCTTCACGGACGATCAGGACCGGCGTCGAGATGTCGCCGTCGAACTGGCTGGACGCCGTTAGCTCGACCCGGCCGGTGGCGAGGAGTTTGCCTTGGACGCGGCCCTGGATGACGACTTCGTCGGCCTTGATCTCGGCGGTGATGATCGCTTCTTCTTCTACGATCAGCAGACCCTCGGAGATGATTTGGCCGTCGATCTTGCCGCCGATGCGACTTGAGCCGCGGCAGTAGAGCTTGCCGGAGAAATGGCAGCCGCTGGTTAGAATGGTGACGGCGCTGGAGTCGCGCGCCGGAACGGGCTTCTTGTTGGTCTTGACCGGTTGGTTTTTCGAGGCGGTGAACAAAGTTTCCTCCTACCGTCCTGTGATAGACTGAGAGCCAAATGTACAGATCCAAGCCATGGCCAGGTAAGACGTTCGGCGCTAGATCCGCTGCTGTTGAGTGTGCCTCCAGTGTACCACGGTTCTCGCTCAGCTCGCTCAGCACCAAGGAGTTTCTCTGGCTCCGCGAAGATGGCTGGGATGACGAGCAAAAGACGGCATTTTGCGCGCTTCGCCAAGCTCCTCCGGCGGTGATATTTTCCTCATTGCCGTACCTCCGAGCCCGCCAGCGCGATGCCCCGGAGATGCTCGGGGCCTGGCTCCTGCTTTCCGCCGAGAAACTCCCACTGGCGATGGTCGAAGCGCAAATCATGGTGACCGGCTACAGCCGCCTGTCGGTGCTCGTCTCGGCGGCTAAAGCCGAAGGCGGTTGGCTGAGTCCGAAGGCCAAGGCGGCCTTGTCCTTGCTCGTGTCGGGGCTGATCATCATGACGCGCTCCGATCTCGTAACTCTGGTGCCGCTCGGTCCGAGCGTCGAAGGCGAGTTGGCCGACCTCGGCTTCGGCGCCAAGCGCACGCTTTGGTCGCCCTACCTATCGACGACGCGTCTACAACACGACATCACGGGAATCCGCGTCGAATGCCGCGCCATCGAAGCCCACGAATGGTGGCTCACGGAAGGCGGCGAACGCGACCAAAAGACCCTCGCTTACCTCGAGAAGCGCGTGCGGATCGACGAGGAGAAAGGCAAACCCCCGAAGCCGAAGGCCCGGGGGTTCATGGAACGGCTTAACGGACTGCTCCGCTGGAGTTAAATGTCTGACTGCGTGGTGACGTCGTCGTCGGCGTCGTCATCTTCCCGCTCGGCGTTCGGTGACGGCGCTCCGCCGCCGATCTTCTTCGTCGGCGTGCGTTTCGGGTACTTGTCTTCCATGCCTTCGGGGAACCACTTGAGCAGGATCGCGGAAATCTCGCGGCCCTGTTTGGCGCTCGAGATGTTGAACTTGCTCTGCTGCTTGTAGATGCCGCCGCGCTTTTGGTAGCGGCGGATCGAGACTTTGGGGGCCTCGTATTCGTTGGTCTTCTTGTTGAGCTCCTGGAAGAGATACATGATCGTCGTCCAGTTGCCTCTTGTGAGCACGATCTTCTCGAGCTCTTTCAAAACATTGCGGTCGTCTTGATAGAACGCAATCGTCAGATCGTCGATATTTTCAGCCACCTTTAGAACCCGCCTGAAAAGAGCCAATATAAAACCGCCCCTGAAGGAGGGGCGGTTTCGATCTTAGCGTTTGCTGAACTGGAAGCGTTTACGTGCGCCGGGCTGACCAGGCAACTTACGTTCTTTCTTCCTCGAGTCGCGGGTCATGAGACCGGCCTTCTTGAGGATCTTCCGCATCTCGATGTCTTGGTTGGCGAGGGCGCGGGAGATCGCGTGGCGAATCGCGCCGGCCTGGCCCATGAGGCCGCCGCCGACGACGTTGACGCGGATGTCGTACTTGCCGACGTTACCGGTCAGCTCGAGCGGCTGCATAATGACCATCTTCGAAACTTCGCGAAGATAGTATTCGTCCATCGTGCGCTTGTTGATGATGATGTCGCCCTTCCCGGGCTTCATCCAAATGCGCGCGATCGAGGTCTTACGTTTACCGACGGTGTGAATGTACTTCGGAGCCATGCTTCAGTATCCCTCTGTGATCAGCGCTTGAGCCGCGGTTCGGCAGGTACCGGTTTTTGTGCTTCTTGACCGTGCTTGTCGTCGGAATACACGCGGAGGTTGGTGTACAGGAGGCGACCGAGCTTGTTCTTCGGCAGCATACCCTTGACGGCCATCTCGAAGAGGCGCTCAGGGTGCTTGGCCAAAAGATCTTGCGCGGAGATCTGCTTGATCCCGCCCATGTAGCCCGTGTGGTGAGCGTACATTTTGTCGCGGAGCTTATTGCCCGTCAGTTTGATTTCGGCGGCGTTGACGACGATGACGTTGTCACCGGTGTCGAGGTGCGGCACGAAGGTCGGTTTGTGCTTGCCGCGCAGTAGTTGCGCTACTTGCGAAGCTAGGCGTCCGAGAGTCTCGCCCTTGGCGTCGACGACGAGCCATTGTTTCTTAACGTCGGTGGGTTTTACGCTATAGGTCTTCATACGCTCCATTCACTCACATAACTAGGTACTGCGAAGGTGGGGAATATATATGAATGAATGGAGCGGGGTCAATAGTTGATCAGCAAATCAAAAACCCAGTGTTAACTGGGTCTTGAAGCTAATTTAGCGATTTTAGAGGGCCCTGGACGCCCTGAGGCCCTTAGGGCGTCAACAGCTTGAACTGCATACCGGTCGCTTGAATCAGCTTACCGGATGCATCATAGCCCAATAAGGTGACTAGGGCGCGGTCGCCGATCTTGGCCTTGCCGTTGCTCTGAAAGAAGTTCAGGCCGGCGCCGTCGTGAGTCAGCGAGCTGAACGCCATGTCTTGTTTGCGGCTAGCGAGACAGCTAGCGGTCGAACCGATGCAAAGGTCGACCTTCACCGTCGCCTTCTCGGCGGAGACGGCGAAGTTGAACGTGTCGGGAGCGTTGGCGTCTTCCGCGCCGAGGCCCATGTGCAGCGGCTGCGCGAGGAGCGTGCCGTTGTCGGTGGAGCCGCCGCTTAACGGAATGTTTTGCACTCCGTCGCAAACGAGCTTCGAACCGGGAATCGTGATGCCCGAGTCTTTTTGGATGAAGCAAAGGCCGTCGTTCATGCGAGCGTAGACGCCACCGCCGCCGCAGCCGCTGCCGCGCGAGGTGATGCCGAAGACGCGGAATTCACCATTCGGCAATTGGCCGAAAGCCGGACCGCCGCTGTCGCCTTGGCAAGTGTCTTTGCCGCCGCCGCCGATGAACAAGGCGCCGCCTTGATTTTGGCCGACGACCGTAGTGGTTTCGAATTTCGTGCCGATCGCACCGCTTTCGGTGGTGCCGAAACCGACGAGGGTCGCCGTGGCGCCGGGCTTCTGCAGGATTTTCAGCTCTTGGGGATCAGTCGCCACTTGGACGAGTTTGACGTTGTCGAACGGCTTGTCGAGCAAGACGTAAGCGAAGTCGGTGACGGCGTTGTCTTGATAATTCGGATTGATGTTGGTCTTGATGACGCCGCGCACGGCGGCGCCTTCGATGCGGTCGCCGACGGCGACGCGAAGGAGCTTCGGATCCGGG
>JAYWBY010000736.1:0-2866 GCA_043781115.1 Pseudomonadota bacterium | reverse complement strand
GGCTGACTAACTCCGACACCCTGAGCACGGTCTCCGGGCTCTGCTGAAAGCCCTCGCCGACGATGCTGATCGTCGCCAAATGCTCTTGCAAGCGCTGGCGTTCGACCTTCGTATCGGCCTTCGCCGCCGCGTCTCCGAGCATCGCTTCATAGTCCTTGACCAAATTCGAACGAATGATCTGGGTCAGCACCGTGCCGCCGCGCCCGTCGGAGGCCTGCATGCTGATCATCGGCGACTCGCCCTGTTGCCAGAGCCAGTCGAGGGCTTGTGCCATGAGCGTCGCGCCACGACCGCCGGCTCCGATGCGCGTCTCGACGAGCGATAACGCCGTGCGGTGGGCGAGGGCTTCGATTTTCGGGCTTTCCATCGTCTTGCTCCCTTGAATCAGCGTGCCGGGGTGTTCGAGTTCCATGCTGGAGCGAATCTCGAACGGAATGCCGAATTTGGCTGCTAGATGCGCGCCGCGTGGATGCAGGACCGAAGCCCCGGCCCAGGCGAGCGCGTTCATCGTTTGAAAGCTGATCGTCTTCAACACGCGCGCCGACTTCACCACGCGTGGATCGGCGGTGTAGACGCCCTTGACGTCTTTGTAAAGCTGACACTTGTCGGCCTTGAGCGCGGCCGCGAGCGCGATGGCGCTGAGGTCGGTGCCGCCGCGGCCGAGCGTCGTTATTTCCTTCGTGCGCGGGCTGACGCCTTGAAAGCCCGCGACGATGACCACGCGTCCTAGTCCGAGCGATTCGCGGATTCGCTCGCCAGTGATCTTGGTGATGCGGGCGTTGCCATGCGTTTCGTCGGTCAAGATTCCGCACTGCGAACCGGTCAGCGACACCGACGGCACCTTGCGGTCGTCGAGCGCGATGGCGAGCAGAGCCGCGCTGATGCGCTCGCCGGCCGAGAGTAGCATGTCGAGTTCGCGCCGCGGCGGCTTCGCGCTGAGCTGCTTGGCCATCGCCAACAGGTCGTCGGTCTGCTCGCCCATGGCGCTAATGGTCACAATGACCTGCGACCCGCGGCGGACGGTGTCGTCGATGTGGCGCGCGACGTTCTTGATGTGACCCAACGTGCCGATCGACGTTCCGCCGTATTTTTGCACTACCAACGCCAAACGACGCTCCTCTGTAGACCGGTAAAACCACGAGCCGAGATCATAACAATTTGGGACCTATTGCGCTATGATCGGGGGATGCACCGTATTTTCTTCGCAATTCTTCTCTTCGTACTGGCGGCGCCGGCGACCTTTGCCGCGCCCGTCGAGTTGACTGCCTTCGAAAAGAACGTCGTTTCCGAACTGAACCGGCTCAGAGGCAATCCGACGACTTATGCCAAGGACGTGGCGGCGGTGAAGACCCTCTTCCATGGTGACGTCATTCGGCGCCACGAAGGGAAAGTCGAACTGCAAGTCAAAACGCAGGAAGGCACTGCCGCCGTCGATGAAGCCGAGAAAGTCCTGTTGTCCATGAAACCAATGGCTCTCCTTACCGTGGCAAATGGTTTGATGCTTGCCGCGCGAGCGCACGCCGAAGAGCAAGCGCAGACTGGCGGCATTGGCCACGATGGCAAGGACGGCTCGAAGCCCAGCCAACGCATGAAGCGCTACGGGACCCCGAAGAAGACGGGCGAGTGCATTAGCTACGGGACTTACGCCGGCGACAACCCGAAGCAAGTCGTCGTGCAGCTTCTGATCGATGACGGGGTCAAGGATCGCGGCCATCGGACGAAGATGCTCGACGGCCGCTTTACGCGCGTCGGCGTGGCCTGCGGTCCGCACCCGAAGTTTCAGACGATGTGCGTCATCGATTTGGCGGAATCTTACGTCGAAAAGTGATGACCCTTGGCCGGCTCGGGCTGTCAAGAGGCCGACCGAAGGCCACGTCCAGCTTGGCTTCGCGAAGAATCGTCGGTCGCCCCGCTGCTGGGCGCGGGCTTTTTGCTTATAATTGAAGGACACGAAAACGGGGGGAAACATGAAGGTCGCCGTCCCAATACTCATGGCGCTCGTAACCCTCGTTTGTTGCCGTCCGATGCACCCGTCGGGCGGTAGGGAGAAGGCGGTCGGCGGCATCTCGATCGTGCTTTCCCATGACGACATGATGCTCCTCACCGATGAAAACCCGATGAAGGTGCGGATTCGCACCTTTCAAGTCGTCGATGAGGCCACCGCCGCCCAAGAAGGCAGCGATCACGTCTACGATCTCGCCCAAGATCAAGACACGTACAAAGTCAGCGACGTCGCGCTTGGCATGAAAGAGTTTCAAGTCGACGTCTTGAACCAGGCCACGGAGGTCGTCGGCCAAGGCAAGGCTCGCCACCTGGTGAAGCCAGGACCGCAATCGCTCGGCATGCCGCTCGAAATCAAACTCCGGCCGCCAAACCAGCGCCGCCGCGACTTCGAGATGAACCTCTACGTCACGATCAATGACCCCGGGCATCCCACGAAGACGACTTACCTAGATTTGAGGGATTTGGTCACCAACACCTGCACCAACGGCTGCCACACGACGAAGGACGGAGCGCAGCCGAAGCTCGGGCTGAACCTCGCCGACTTCCCGTTCAGCTCCGTCCTCCATCCCGAATGGACTGAAGACGACATCGTCACCGAGATGCTGATCTGGATGCGGGACGCCACGGACCCCATGCCGCCGAACGGCCCGCGCCTACCCGCCGACCAGATCGCCCTCTTCGACAAGTGGAAGGCCGACGGGTTGCCGAAGTTTCCGAGCGCCGACCAGACCGCCGATCTGG
This sequence comes from Pseudomonadota bacterium, assembly GCA_043781115.1. Classification (GTDB taxonomy): domain Bacteria; phylum Bdellovibrionota_B; class Oligoflexia; order Oligoflexales; family CAIYRB01; genus CAIYRB01. Next base: position 121 of record JAYWBY010000736.1, on the reverse strand, counting down.
CGAAGAGCATCCGCGTCGGCTGGAAGCTTCACGGCTCCGACGAAGCAGGATCATACGCGATCCAGAGGGCCAGCGACGTGGAGCACCCCTTTCACGACTTCTGCAAGAACCTCGTGATCAA
>JAYWBY010000735.1:0-2871 GCA_043781115.1 Pseudomonadota bacterium | reverse complement strand
GGCGCTAGACCTCGGTTGCCCCGCCGCCAAACCCACGGGTTCGGGCGGCGGCGGCTGCGTCCTGGCGCTGCTTGGTCTGGACCATGCGGCCGAGCAACTCGCCAACCTCAAAGAACGCCTCGGCCCGACCCGGGTCTTTGGAGTGGAGATTCCTTCGTGAAACAAAAGATCAGCATCGCCTACAGCCCGGACACCGACGACGCCTTCATGGTGCACGCTTTGAAGACCGGCGCGCTTGCGGCCCCGAACTACGAATTCACCTTCGTGTCGTCCGACATCCAAGTGCTCAACGAAGCCGCGCGCCAAGGAGTCTACGACGTCACGGCGATCAGCATCGCGGCCTATCCGAGCATTTCTGACGACTACTATTTGATGCCGGTCGGCGCCAGCATCGGCGACGAATTCGGTCCGGCTTTGATCGTGCCCGAAGGGAGCGAACTGACGTCGGCGAAAGAACTCGCGGGGCGCCGCATCGCCATTCCCGGCCGGCAAACGTCGGCCTACTTCGCCGCCCGCGGCTTGATCGGCGATTTCGTCGCGGTGCCGAAGCACTTTCTGGAAATCGGGCCCGCCGTTTTGAGCGGCGAAGTCGACGCCGGCATCCTCATCCACGAACTCCAGCTCGATTGTGAGAAACACGGTTTCAAAAAACTCGGCGACCTGGGCCGCCTTTGGTTCGACGCTTTCGGTCTACCGTTGCCGCTCGGCGCCAACGCGATCCGCAGAAGCCTTGCGGCGGAGGTGATTGCCGACGTCACTTCGCTCCTCCGACAGAGCATCGAACTGGGGCTCGCCAACCGTGAGGAGACGCTGAAGGCCGCGCTCAGCCAAGCCCACGCCGACCTCGACCTCCAAGGCGGCGACCGGTATATTTCCATGTACGTGAACGAAAGAAGCCTTGGATTTCGCGCCGACGTGCGCCAAGGCATCGAGCGCCTCTTTTCCCTGGGTCAGGCCGCCGGTCTTTGCCGGCCGGTCGAGCTCGAAGCGGCATTTTACGAATAACCTCGAAGGTCCGGAGACTCCGGTATGCATATACTCGACACGGTCACAAAAAAGCTCCAAGACGGCGTCCGGCTCACGGACGAGGACGCGCTGGCGCTCTTTGAATCCTCGGAGTTGGTCGAGATCGGCCGCTTAGCCGACGAAGCCAACCGCGCCAAGAATCATGACGCGGTGTTCTTCAACGTCAACCGGCACATCAACCCGACCAATATTTGCGCCCTGAGCTGCAAGTTCTGCGCTTATTCGCGCAAACCCGGCGAAGAAGGCGCCTACGCCTACTCGATCGACGAAATGATCGTGAAGGCCGGCGAGGCCAAGGCCCAAGGCGCGACGGAAGTCCACATGGTCGGCGGCCTCCACCCGCGCTGGCGCTATGAGCACTACCGCGACATGATCCAGGCCGTGAAGACTGCGCACCCGACGCTCCACATCAAGGCGTTCACCGCCGTCGAGCTCGACTGGCTGGCGCGCAAAGGCCGAAAGACCGTGCGGGAAGTGCTCACCGAGCTGAGCGCCGTTGGCTTGGGCTCGCTCCCGGGCGGTGGAGCCGAGATCTTCCATCCGGAAGTGCGCGACGTCATTTGCGACACTAAGGTGTCGGCCGAGCAGTGGATCGAGACGCACCGCACCGCGCACAGTATGGGCATGCACTCAAACTGCACGATGCTCTATGGCCACATCGAGAACTACTCTCACCGCGTCGACCACATGCGGCGCCTGCGTGAACTGCAAGACGAGACGAAAGGCTTCAACGCCTTCATTCCCCTGTCGTTCCAGCCTTTCCAGAACGACATGGGCATCGACCGCTACACTTATGGCTACGACGACTTAAAGACCTTGGCGATCGCGCGCCTTTATCTCGACAACTTCCGCCACATCAAGGCGTACTGGGTCATGCTCGGCCAAGACGTCGCGCAGCTGGCGCTGCAGTTTGGCGCCAACGACCTGGACGGCACCATCATCGAAGAGAAGATCTCGCGCATGGCGGGCGGGCGCTCAGGCATGGCCATGAGCCGGACATTCATCGAAAACCTGATCAAAAAAGGCCGGCGCCACCCGGTCGAACGCGACACGCTCTACCACCCGATTACACCGATGCCCGTGCGCGCCGGTGCTTCCGCTGGCGACAGCGCCGACCTCGGGGCGCTCTTCCACCGAACCGCTTACGGAGAGGCCTTGGGTACGGACGAGCTCTTGTCGTTGGCGCATCGCGCGTCCTTGCACGAGCTTGGCCGCTTGGCGCTCTCGCGGCCAGAGACGGAAGGCGTCCTCCCCGTCGGCTCGTTCGAGCCCTGCTTGACGTTGAAACTCTCCGAACTCACGTCGATCGGCGAAGCCGTCCAAAAGACCCAAGCCAAGCTCGACGCCTGTGTGGCGACTTACAAACTCTCGCCGACGACGCTGGCGATCGACGTCTCGGCGGCCGAAGATCAAGCGAAGGACCCGCAGGACCCGGGCTTCCTGGTCGAGCTGGTGTGGGCCCTCAGCCACTCGTTCTCGGCGCTCGAGCTGAAGCTCCTCGGCCTAAAGGGCCTCTGGACCATGGCGCAGGAAGAAAGCGCCACGGTCACCGAGCTGTTAGAGCAGTTGAAGGACGCCGGCGTCGACTGCATCGAAAGCAGCTCCCGCGAATCCGAGACCGACCTGACTCACAGCGAGATCGTCGACCTCCACCGTCAAATTCATGACGCCGACATCGTCACCGTCGCCAAAGTTGAGCTGTCCGCCCCAATGCAGGGCGCCGGCGAGCCACAGTGGGAAAGCTTTTTGCGAAGAGTCGAGGCTTTCTCGAATCTTTCCGCTGAGACTGGCAGCCTCTTAGGCGTCTCCGTCGAGGCGTCGCACGGCTCGTTCGTCAGCGCCTCC
>JAYWBY010000734.1:0-8052 GCA_043781115.1 Pseudomonadota bacterium | reverse complement strand
GAGCTTTTTCAAAGGCTCGAGCTCAGTCGGTGTCGCGGCGCGCACGCGCTCGAAGCCTTCGGCGGCACGCTGATAATCTTTCTCGCGGTAGGCCTTCTCCGCGCCTCCCAAAGCGGCCGCGGCGCGCGCCGAGCGCAGCATGGACTCGTACTGCTGCAAAATGGCGGCGAGCGGTTGGATCCCCGCCTTGGTCGCCAACTCACTGGCGACGCGCACCAGCCCTAGCTTCGGCCGGTCTTGGAGGAGCGGTGGCACGCGCTCAGCGAAGAGTCGGGCCTCGTCCACGGTGAGCGTGCCGCGCGACGCGGCAGCAAGAACCCAGCGCAAGTCGTCGGGCGCGGCGGTTGCGGGTGCCTTCGCGAGAAAGGCGCCAACTTCATTAGGATTCTCGGCGGCGAGTTCCAATGCCGCGGCGTTCGAGTAGGGGAGGGCCGCAAGGGCGGCAAGGCGAGCGCGGCCGCCCACAGGCAAAAGCAGCGCCGCCTCCAGCCGCGCTTTGCCCTCGACGTCGCCACCAACTGCCGCGGCTTCGTCGAGTCGCGTTTTGGCGTTTGCCGTCTCGCCGCGCAGCCTCGCCAAGCGACCAGCGAGATAACTTGCCACTCCGGGCCCCAAGTCTTGGCCGAGTCCGGCGACCGCGCTAGCGACTTGAGCGAAGCGTATGGCTCCCATACCTTCCTCTCGGAGATCCGCCAATTCGCTCAAAGTGGACTCGAGTGCCTCGGAGAGATAGTGCGCCGGCTGCTCGACCTTCAGCAAGCGAGGCAAGAGATAGGGTCCCGGAAAGTAGGCCGCCAACTTCTTCGCATCGAACGACTTGGCTTGGCGGCGCGGCGCGCGCGTCTCGATGAAGGCGCTGTCGTCGGTATTTGCCGGCGCGAATTCCGGCTTTGGCGTGGCGGCGTCGGCGGAGGCGAAGACGCGCGAAGCGAAAAAATTCCGCTCGCGGAGCTCGGGGTGTTCCTTGAAAAGGGGTGACGCTTGCAACTTTGCGAGATGAGCGACGTCGAAGCTCAAAGGCGCGTTGGCTCCGACGAGGTAGAAAGCTCCCGCCTCCGGCACGAAGTAGACGAAGTAGTTGTCGAAAACCGCGGTAAACGCCTGAAAGAGGCTCTGGATCACCATGTCGTCCATGCTGCCGATGCCGAACCACGTCGAGAAAACGCCGCGCGGGGCCAAATTGCTTTTGGCGAGTTGGAAAAATTCTTGGGTGAAGATATTCGCCGCCACCCAAGGATGCGCCGGCATTGACGTGATCAGGTCGAAGCGTTCGCCCTGGGGCCTGCCGTTGACGAGCAGGAAGTGGCGGGCGTCGTTGATTTCGACCTCGACGCCAGGCTGACCGACCGGCGAGTCGCCCTCGAAGATCCGGTCGACCGCGTCGACCACCTTCGGCTCGAGTTCGATGACTTTGACACGGGGAACTTGCAACCGGTGGAGGGCGCTGACCGTGACCCCGGCGCCTAAGCCGACGACCAAGGCGTTGGCTGGCGAGTCCACGTGCACGAGCGGAAACGCGGCGACGAGAAGGGACTCGAGGACGGTGCGCGGCGGCAAATAATTGCGTCCGCCTTGGCCGAGACCGTTCAGCGACAAGCTCAGGCCATTGACCGAATGCTGGACCAAGACGTTGGCGGTTTCTCCTTCCGAAAAGAAGACGGATTGCTTGAGCTGCAGGTCGACGGCACGGTCGACATCGGCGAACGAGTGGTGACCCATTCCCCGGGCGATCGTCGTGGCTTCAGAGTTGTAGCCGTCGAAGGTCAACGTCAGAGCCAAGCTCGCGACGACCGCGGCCCAGCCGACGAAACGCCGCCCTTTGAGCGCGGTGGCGCCCAGGCCGACGGCCGCTGAAATCGCCAACAGCGCGATGAAAACCGCGGCATTCGAACCATAACTCGGCAGAAGCACCAGCCCCGTCAGCAGCGACCCGATGATGCTGCCGACCGTGTTTGCCGCGTAGAGGCGGCCGAGCGCTTGGCCGCTCTGGGCCGCACGGCTTTCGGCGAGGCGAATCAAGATCGGAAAAGACGTACCCGCGGTGAGCGCCGGCAGGGCGAGTACGGCAATGACGCCGAAGAGTTGCGTAAAGACGGGGTCCGGGCCCGAGGAAATTTCCGCCAGCGTCGTCAGCCCGTACGTCACGAGCGGCAAGGCGCGGAGCAGCAGCACTATCGAGGCGAGCTGGGCTGCCTGCAGCAAGACGAACGCCATCGCCAGATTGACTTTGGCGCGAAAGAGCAAGCCGGCGAGGAGGCTCCCCGCCGCGATGGCGATTAACACCGAAATCAGCACGGCGCCGATTCCGTAGACGGAGCCGCCGAGTAAGACCGCAAAGATCCGGCCCCAAATGACCTCGAGTGCAATGAACGAAAATCCCGACAAAAACGTCAGCGCCAGCGCGAGCGGCACTTGCTCGGCGATTTGGGCCGATGGACTTGGTTCGGCGGGACCTTCCGGCGTAACGACCGTCGGACGGTAGCTGGACCAGCCGCAGGCGATCAAGCCGGCGAGGGAGTTGATGCAGATGGTGCCGAGCATCGAGTGGCCGACGCCAAATGCCGGTAGCAGGTGGTAGGTGACGAGATAAGCGCCGAGGAACGCGCCAAAGGTGTTCAACCCGTAAATCAACGCGGTACCGCGGCCCATCTCCTCGTCTTTTACGATCATGGCCCGGCAAACGCAGGGCAGCGTCATGCCCATGAGTAGAGTCGGAGGCAAAAGCACCAGAGTGGCAAGACCTAGACGCAGCGCCGTGCCGGGCCAACCGGGTCCCGGGTCCAAGAGCGCCACCAGCACGCAAAGTTTCGGCAAGGCCCAATTCACGACGAGGGCCAAAGCCGCCGTGCCGAGCTCGATCAAGCCATAGGCGAGCACCGGCCGGCGGATCCACCTGAGACTTCGCGCCCCGACTGCGGCGCCGAGCGCCATGCCGCCAAAAAACACCGCTAAAACGGTGGCAAACGACGCCGTCGTCGAGCCGAACGCGAACGTCAGCTGGCGCACCCAGAGCAACTCATAGGCGACGCCGGCAAAGCCGGAAAGCACAAGGCATGCGAGGAGAATGCGGTTGCGCACGGAGTCCTGGGAGAATGAGGGGGAGAGTTTCCATTATATCACGGCGAAAATGCGCGGTGGATTTTGAGAAGTCGCGATTTGCGCCGAAAATGGCCACTTTGAAAGCAAAAAGTACAATAGTGATATCAGTGAGTTATGAATAATGTTGGGCGAAAGACTAAAGGCCCCAGCAAGCGCTGCCGATGGGAAAATTATGCACACTCGATGGGTCACTTCGATAGAGGTGGCGGGTACGCATAGATGAACCACGCATTGGAGCGAGAAACATGAAACTTTTTGGACTAGCCAGGGGTCAACGAGCCTTTAGCCTTGTCGAACTCATGGTCGTCGTCGCGATCATCGGCATCCTCGCGGCTCTCGCGGTTCCGAGATTCCAGAAGTTCCAAGCCAAGGCCAAGCAAACCGAAGCCAAGAACAACCTGTCGCACATCTACACGCTGGAAGAGAGCTACTTCGGCGACCAAGACATGTATTTCGCCGGTGCCAACACCGCTGCCTTGGCTCCGATCGGCTTCAGCCTCGCCGGCAACATGTTCCGCTACGGTTACGTCACGGTGCTGGTCGGTACGGGCTGGATGGGCACAGCGACCGAAGTGATGGCCGGCACGGTCGTCTCGGGCTGTCCCACGGCCGACGTTTGGACCATCGACCAGTTGAAGACCTTGGCCCCGAACATGGACGCCGTTGCCCTCTGCCCGTAACCTCGCCTTTTAAGCCAATTTCCTGATAACCCGCCCCAACCGGCGGGTTATTTTCTTTTGCCGTCATGGCGATTTTCCGGTACAAAGGCCGAGTCTTCAATACTCGAGTTTTCCGGAGAAAGGTCCGCCATGAGTGCAACTGAATTGATTGCGAACGCTTTGGCTCTCGTCGCGCCAGGCAAGGGAATTCTGGCCGCCGACGAAAGTACGCCCACCATCGAGAAGCGTTTCAACTCGATCAAGCTGGCTAACACCGAGACTGCGCGTCGGGACTACCGCGACATGCTCTTCACCGGCCAAGGCGCTGCCGAGTACATCAGCGGCGTCATCCTTTATGACGAGACGATCCGCCAGAAGGGCGTGAGCGGCACGCTCTTCGTCGACATGCTGAAGAAGCAAGGCATCATTCCGGGGATCAAAGTCGACAGCGGCGCCCGCGACATGCCGGGCTTTCCGGGCGAGAAGATCACGGAAGGCTTGGACGGCCTCGGCGATCGCCTGAAGGAGTACTACAACCTCGGCGCGCGATTCGCTAAATGGCGGGCCGTGATCAACATCGGCAACGGCATCCCGAGCGAATCGTGCCTGAGGTCGAACGCCGAGGCGCTGGCCCGTTACGCCGCGCTTTGCCAAGCGGCGAGCATCGTGCCGATCGTCGAGCCGGAAGTCATCATGGACGGCCCGCACACCGTCGAGCGTTGCTACGAAGTCACCGAGCGCGCGCTCCACCATTTATTCAACGCCCTGAGCGCCCACAAGGTTCTCCTCGAAGGCATCCTGCTGAAACCGAACATGGTCGTGTCCGGCACCGAGTGCAAACAACAAGCCGACGTCCAGACCGTCGCCGAGCTGACCGTGCGCTGTTTCCAGCGCAACGTCCCCGCGGCCGTTCCGGGCATCGTCTTCCTTTCGGGCGGGCAAACGGACGAGCTGGCCACGGCGCACTTGAATGCCATGAACGCACAGTACAAGGACTTGCCCTGGCAGCTAAGTTTTTCCTACGGCCGCGCGCTCCAGGCGCCTGCCTTGAAGGCTTGGGGCGGCAAACCCGATGGCGTCAATGCCGGCAAGAAGGCCTTCATGCATCGCGCCCGCTTGAACAGTGCCGCGAGCCTCGGCAAGTACGCTTCGTCGATGGAGAAGGAAGCGAACTAGGACCTGCCTTTGGGAATCCCCGCCCTGCCCTCGTCGGCCGGTCGGGGATTTTTTTGTCTTCTTGTCCCTTTTTTGCCTACCTCCCCCGTTCAGCTCGTGACAACGGTTCGCCACACGAAAATAGGGAGGAAGAAATGTTGGATCGCCACTTATATGATTCGACGGATCTAGCGCACGAACCGGTTTATGCGTACGAACTCCCGACCGAGCAGCTCCTCGTCGAGGGTCGCACGGGTAAGGCGGAATTTCTGTCGCCGTGCTTAAAAGAAGGCGATTACATCGTCTTCGCTTTCCTCGACCAAGACGGCAACGGCTTCTATGACGACGGCGAACTCGCCGCGATTTACAAAGAAGACGGTCAGCCCAAGAAGGTCGCCGTACGCGAGAATCGGACCGCAAGCCTCGCCCTCGCCTTGTCGCTCTCTCCCGAGTTGTCCCGCTAATCTCCGCTCGTAGCTCGCCCCGAACCGCTCGAAGTCTGTATAGGCGCCTGACAGGTAGCCTGGACCTTGAGCGGTCTCTTCTAATGTAACTAACTAGAATTACATCCAGTTAAAGCTGGCCTCGACTTTGCAAATATCGACGTCGTTCCTGTTGAAATTGGCGTTGGGAGTGTTGCACATGAAGCTCAGCTCTGTGGTCGTCGCGTGCGGTTTTTCGCTAAACCTCTTGGTCGCGGGCTGCTTGCCTTCGGTACCGGGATTCAGCGGCAGCAAGAAGCACGGCAGGAGCGGCGGCGGGGCCGCGGCGGACGAGCAAACTAACAGCGGCAAAGACGGCACGAACACCGACGAAAACGCCGACGCCCACGCGGGCGCCAAGACCCCGGCCAAGGCGAAGACGCCCGCGACCAGCGCGCAAGCGAACGCCGACAAGACGGCTAACCAACCGGCTGGCGCCAGCGACTGCTACAAAGCCGACGCCAACACCTGCGCCATCGAGCTCAAGATCCTGGCCCTCGTCAACGCCGAGCGCGCCAAGCCTACACAAAATACCGGCCTCTTCGGTGCCGGCGGCAAGAGCCCGAAACCGGCGCTCGCCAATGGGAAGAAATTCGGCTTTATCGCCCGCGAATGGTCGGGGGTGCAAGGTATCAGATCTTCCATCGGGCACGATGGCTTCCCGAACTTGCGCGAACTCGCCTTCGCCAAGGAGTTCGGCGCTTCGAACGTCGAAATCGGCGGCGAGAACGTCGCCATGTTTGGCGGCGGCGGCGGTTCGGCCGAAGAGGTTGCCAAGCAGTTTTTCGACATGTGGTACCACAGCCCGGGTCACTACGAGAACATGATGGGCGACTACCAAGCGGTCGGCATCGGCGTGGCGCAAGTCAACGGTGACTGGTACGCCACCCAAATCTTCGGCGCTGAATAGACTTAACGCCGTATAAACAAGGTCGCGCGCTCAATAAAGGTGTATGCTGGCGTCTCATTCCCGGAGGCCACCATGCAGCAGTCCAAGCTTGAGCCAGACACCAGCTCGCGCGAACAAACGGACGCAAGTCTCTTGAGGGAGCGCAAGAAGACCGACAAGGTCCTTGCCGACGACTCCGTGCAAAAGGCCGACGAAGAGCTGTCCGTCGTCAGGGACGAGGCTGATGCCACCAAGCTCGAGCAGCGTGAAGCCACCGATGCCCCCGGGGGAGCCGTGGATCCACGGTTGGTCGAAGAACGCCAAGTCGCCGACGAGTCACTCGACGTCGAGCGGCGCGAGGTCGATCTTTCGATCGAACGAGAACGCGCCTACCGAAGAGCGGCCGAGCGGGCGCGGCACTACAGCGCCGAACGCCTGGCAACCGACGCCGATTTGGCTGCGGAGCGCCAAGCGCTCGACAGCGAAATCCGTGAGTCGATTTGGCGGTTGAGCGAAGAGCAATTCGCTCACGACGATACTCGTTCGGCACTGGCGACTCGCGATGAGCTGCTGGCCATCTTGAGTCATGACCTCCGAAGTCCTCTGTGCTCGGTCCTCGCAGGCACTGATTTGTTGACGAAGAACGCTGACGGCGGCGGAGACAAGAACGCCTTTGGCCGCTATGTCACCAGCATCAAGCGCAACGCGACCGGCATGTTGCGTTTGATCGAAGATCTGCTCGACGCCGAACGAATCGGTTCAGGCGGCCTTGTCCTCGTGCCCGGGCGGCACGACTTGCTAGAGCTCATTCAAAGGGCCCAGGAAGGCGTGGAACCTTTGGCGGTCGCAAAATTGCAAATTTTGTCCGCGGAGTTGCCAGAACAGCCGCTCTACGTCAGCTGTGACGGCGAGAGGATCCTGCAAGTGCTGACGAACCTCCTGGGTAACGCCGTGAAGTTCACCCCAGAAGGCGGAGCAGTCGTGATCTCCGTGACGAGCGCGGCAGGCCGGAGCCAGGTCTCGGTGAGTGACACTGGACCTGGCATTCCAGACGAAGCACGCGCGCGCATTTTCGAGCGTTTCTCGAGGCTGCCGAGTGAGGAACGGAGTGGTCTCGGTCTGGGTCTTTGGATAGCGAAGAAGATCATCGCAGCTCACCACGGCAGGCTATGGGTCGCCTCGGCGGTCGGCGAGGGCAGTGTCTTCTCGTTCGCCCTGCCCCTGACCGTCTGACTGAGAGCAAGCGACGAATTACGGCGTCCAGCTGCGAATTTGCTCTACGGCCGAAGCCTGTGAGACGTTGCCGGCCTTCATGGCCGCGTAGAGCGACACTTCCAAGCCGTCCTTTTGTTGCGCCTCGTCGAGGCGCTGAGGCCATAGGTTCGAAGCGTCGTTGCTTCCGCCGATCGCCAGCGGAATGAAGTGGTCGAACTCATACTGAGAGAATTCGCTCGCGGGAATGCCGTAGTGTTGCGCTACGAGCTTCTTCTCCGACTCGGATATGTTGCGGTTGCAGTACGGGATCTTTTCCGAATAGCGCAGTTCCGCGAAGTTCGGGTCGCTGGTCGTGCACAAGGCGCCCGTCGTGAACGACTCGTCGACTTTCGTCTTAGGACCCGTAAACGTTCCGGTGAAGTGCGCTTCGGTGGCGCTCTCCGACGAGCGACCCCGAGGGGCGAGGCGACGGCGAGCTTCAGCAAATATCCGCAGCACAAGGACACCATGACCAGCGTCGTTCCGACCCAGAGTCGCTCGGCGCGGTCGGCCC
>JAYWBY010000733.1:0-2882 GCA_043781115.1 Pseudomonadota bacterium | reverse complement strand
GGCTGGCTAAGGCGACGAGGCTCAATGCTAATAGAAGGCGTTTCACGGCTCTTACCCCTAAATCAAAGCTCTACCGTCAACCCGTCGTAGGCCATCTGCATCTTCGGACCGCCCGGCTGCACCTTGTCCCAAGTCTCTTTGTACATATCGAGCTGCGAATGCATGTACTTCACGGTATTGGCGAACATGCGCCGTAATTTGTCGTCCGTCGACCACGGATCGTGGTGGGTGAAGAGCATCATCTTGATGCCCTCCCGGAGCGCCAGGTCGACCCCGATGTTCGGGCTGCAGTGCCCCCAGTCAAAACGACTGGCCAGCTCCGACATCTCGTACTGGGCGTCGAAGAGCAACAGATCGAGGTTCTGGAAAAACTTTAGGTCTTTCCCTAGTTCCTTGGGGGTGAGGCGCTTGTACTCGCCGTCGACGCCGATGGCGCAGGACTTCCCGGCAGCTTCAAATCGGTACCCAAACGAGCCGCCCGGATGGTCGAGCACGAAGGCCGTCGCCGACAGGTCGCCGAAGGTCACCGGTTCGTAGAGTTTCAGCTGATGAAACTCGACCCTGCCGTTCAACTGGTCCCACGTCAGCGGGAAGTTGGTGCCGTTGAAGTTGATCTTGATGAACTCCGGCGCGTTCTTGTGAACGTGATAGATGTTCAACTTATGGCCCGGGACGTGAATGGGAATGAAGAAAGGCATCCCCATGATGTGGTCCCAATGGACGTGCGTCATGAAGATGTGGAATTCCTTGATGCCTTGCTGCATCGCCGCGGTGCCGGCCTCGCGAAAGCCCGACCCCATGTCGACGTAGAGCGCCTGGCCGCCGTGGCCGACTTCGGTGCAAGTCGTGTTGCCGCCATACAAAAACGGCTGATGGATCTTGCCGGCCTTGACGGCTTCAAAGACCTCTTGGGCTTTCTCCAGGCCGATCTTTCGCCCTTGGGCGACGACGTCCTCTAGTAGCGCCATGAATCTCGCGTTGCTCGTCGCAACGGGTAGCGAACCCCGGGTACCCCAACATTTCATGTACACTCAGAACCTCTTGAGCCCGCTGTGGGTGCCTTAGGTCTCTAGGTCTCTAGGTCTATTGCCGCTGAGTCGCTATGCTCCAAAGTATAGCGCAGCCCCTCCAAAAGGGTATAAATATTTAATCATCTTGGCAATCTGCAACGAATCAGTCTAGTCTAAGATTAGCCGTTATAGAGGATTTCAGCCATGGCCGAACAGGGCATCAAGATCGTCGAGAAAGGCGGAGTCTTCCACCTGTCCGGCGTGCTGAACGAGTATGCGGATTTCAGCCCGCTCCTCACTCAGACGGCCCCGTTGCAATTGAACATGCGCGAAGTCTCGCGCCTCAACAGCATTGGCGTCCGCAATCTTCTCAAATTTCTGGCCGATTGGGGTGCCAAGCCCTTCAGCTACGACCAGTGCCCGAGCGAGTTCATCGACCAGATCAACATGATCCCGGCCCTCCTGGGCCCAAAGAGCCAAGGGGTCGTCAAATCGCTTTTCGCCCCCTACGAGTGCAATAGCTGCGACTTCGAGGACGAAGTCCTAAGCCCGACGTCGACCTTCGCGGCCATCGCCACCGGCGGTGAGTCGCCCCGCCGCACTTGTCCGAAGTGCTCTGGCTCGATGACGGTTCTGACCGAGTCGTTTTTCGTATTCCTCACCCGCTAAACCCAGGTTCTGGCTGGCAGACCCGGAAATCGTGTGATATATCCTCCGTTCCAAAGGCCGTCGAATCCGAGTATTTTGACATAAGACCTTGTAGCCATTGGTGTTTTCGGAGGTTCCATGTCAGTCAGCGTGCGCCTGTCGCGCCACGGTACGAGAAACCGCCCCTTCTATCACGTCGTCGCCACTCACAAGAGAATGGCGCGCGACAGCGGTCGCTTCATCGAGAAGTTGGGCACCTACGACCCGGCCAGCGAGCCGTCGTTCATCGAGCTCAAAGAAGAGCGCATTCGCTTCTGGTACGAAAAGGGAGCTGAACTCAGCACCACCGTCGCCCAGTTGCTGAAGATCAAGAACATCAAGCTTGCGCGCCAAAACACCGCCAAGAAATAGACCTGAGGCTCTAGAGCTCGGGACGGACAAGCCGCTTGCGGACGGACGCCCTGCGCCCGCCGAAGCGGACTTCGTCGTTTTAGGAAAAGTCGGCAGGCCCCACGGGCTGAAGGGCGCCTTCTTCGTCTCCGGCCGAAACGACCCGATCCCGAAGACCTACCGCCAAGTGCTGATCGGCAGCTCGCCGCAGACCGCGAAGACCGCCACGATCACGACGTCGTCCTGGCAAGCGCAAAGGCCGCTGCTCGTTTGTTCGCTGTCGAACGACCGAACGGAAGCCGAGGCCCTGACCAACCTCTGGATTTACGCCCCGCGCGGAACCGTAAAAGCCGCCCAACCGAAAGAAATCCTCTGGAACGAGCTCGACGGCGCCGAGGTCCGCGACTCGGAGAACCAGCTGCTCGGGCACGTCGTCGACCTCTACAACGCCGGCGCGACCGACGTCCTGAGCGTGCGAGACGAGAAGCAACGCACCGTCGACATCGCCGTCATCGACGCCTACGTCGGCGCCGAGATGAAGTTCGAAACTAGCGCGGCTGGCGTGCGGACGCTCCGCCTCGTCGTGCCGGCGTCGACCTTCGCCGAGGTGTGGGACGATGCGTAAGTTTTACGTCCTGACGATTCATCCGCGGTTCATCGAAGCCTACACCCAGTTTGGCGCGCTACGCGCCGCGCGCGACAAAGACCTGGCGTCGGTCGAAGGCTTGGACTTGCGCGACCACGCCGTCGACAAGCACGGCAGCGTCGACGACCATCCGTACGGCGGCGGCGACGGCATGGTGATGCGGCCCGAGCCCTTGGCGGCCGCCATCG
>JAYWBY010000732.1:0-2891 GCA_043781115.1 Pseudomonadota bacterium | reverse complement strand
CTCGGAGCGACAGGAACTCCCCATTGGCACGTCTCGAAGGATAAGACGGCCCCGAGTCCGCCGAATGTTCTGCGCCAAGACGGCAAGGCCGTCTATTCGTGGTACGTGCAGCCCGCCTTTAAAGCAATTGAGGGCACCGTCCAGGTCTCTTTTAAAGTCGAGAGCGGCAAGGAAGACCCGGAGGCGGGACTGATCTGTCGATTCATCGACACTAAGAACTACTACTATGTGCGCGCCAATATTCTGGAAAACGACCTCATTTTCTACAAGATGGTCGCCGGCAAGAAGGAAGTCGTCAAACGCGTCGAAACTCAAGTCACGGCGAACAAGTGGCATAAGCTGAAGATTGAGTTTAAAAATGACGCTTTCAAGGTCATCTACGACGACAAAGAGGTCATGGGCCTAAAGGACGCCAATCTTAAAGGATCCGGTAGCACGGGAATTTGGACTACGGCGGACACCGTCGCGGATTTCGATGACTTTGAGGCTTCGGGAGTCTGATGGGATGGACCGGCATCGGTAGCTTTGCGCGGCGAAAGACGCGGAGACCGAATCCCGGTTCCACGCCGGCCTTGTTTGGGGGGAAGCGGTCCAATACTGCGAAGACCTCGTGTGGGACGGCCAGTCGAATTGGCGGTTGCCCACCCAAAAAGAGTGGCTCGCAGCAAGCGAGCATGGCATCCGCGGCGTCGACAACGCCAATTGGCTCTCTACAATCCAAGCCGGCAATTTTTTTTGGTCTGCCTCGATGTATTCACTCAGTCCCGCTTTCGCAAGGTATGTCGACCTTTCGACTGGGCAAGCTTCCGCGTTCACCAAGGATCTGCTTCGCAAAGTCCTGTGTGTACGATGAGGAGCGCATAGCTTCAACTCCCTTGAAAACGAAGTCAGGCACCGAAGCGGCCCCTGACCCCGTCTCCTAATCAAGCGATCGTCGACGGTGTAGAGCCGGGCAAGGTCGTTCGGCGGAGACGCATCGGCGGCTCGAAGTAGCTGCTGAACCACGAGCAAGGGACGAGCACGAGGACTCTCGAGCCGGAGAGCGACAGGCGCCACTTTGAATTGAAGGTGGTTTGCATCGCGGCCGGAAATTCCATTTTTTTTGTAATTATAACAAAGACTTAAAATGAGCCCTAAAGGTCTCGTCAAGGTGGTCGATCATAGAAGTCATATACAGAAGGAGTACTTTTTGTCCCGAGGCCTCGCCGTAACCCTGTTAGCCCTCAGTCTGGTCTCTTGCCGCAGCAAGATTTCGGCCGGTGGCAGCGACGTCTCGAACAAAAGGACCTTTGACAAGGAAGCCGCGGTCGAGACGCCGATGGTGGTGCCCGATCCGGAAGCCGAAGTTCCAAAGGACGTTTCGTTGGGAATGACAGCCCCACGCTTCGTGGTTCAAACGCGCTCGGTGCTTCGCCTGCAGCTAGGGGCGGACGTGCTGGCGGGCGGCGAATCCTTCACGCTTTTGTCGAAGGCGACGCCTTTGACCAAGAGCGAAGCCCTAAATGTCAGCGCTGCCGGACGCGACGGCTACGACTATCTAGTTACCGCGGACGGTCATGCCACGCTCAGTCTGTTTCCGAGCAGCTCAAAAATGTCCGCCAAATTGCCTTACGGCGACAGCAATCTCACACTGAACGTCGATAACGGAGCGGGGCCCGAAGTCGGCGCCGTGCGGGTTACATTGCACGATTTTTACGTGCCGGCCATGCCGGTCACGGCGAGATTCGTCGAGGCCCGGCAAACGGTCGGAGGCTTTCAAGGCGGCTATGGAGCTTGGGGCGGCAAAACTACGGCCTCTGACGGGTCCGTGATGATTAGCGGGGCCTTCCATGCCATCAATCACTAAATCATCGCGAGACATGCTAAAGGCAGCGCTGCTCATGGCGTTCGCCAGCGCGGCGACCGCTGCGTCAGGAGCCGACCTCGAGCTGGGTTTCTTTGGCCGCATGGTCGAGGTGACCGGCGCCCCAGTGTTAGGACCCGTTGAAGTCCAGGCGCGGTTTTTCCGTACGTCCATAGGCGGCGATCCAGTCAACATCGCGCCATTGAACTTTCCCAAGGTGTTTTTGGATGATGGCGTCTTTCAGCTATCGATCAAGCTGTCCGAGCCGGACATGCATATACTTTTCCCTGCGGTCGGAACGCCCGTGTACATAGAAGTCAGGGACGTGACCCATAGCCGTACTTACCCTCGGCAAACCGTCAGTGCCGTTCCATATGCCTTGAAAGTGCCGGTCGATGGTTCCACAATTGCCTTTGATAGCGACGGGCGCCTGTCGGCGATCTTCCCCAAGGCCACCGATTCGGTGCCAGGTTTTATCAAGTCTACTGATGCCTTTATCGACGTCGACGCCTCCGGCGACATCACGGCGATAAAGCAAGCGCAGACTTTCACCACGCCCCTGATCGGCGACGTCACCGGGTTACAGGGCGCCACCGCATTGACCAAGATCAAAGGCAAGAATCTTAACTTTGACCTCGCCTCGGTGACGGCAAACAAAGTCCTCTCGTGGGACAACGGTGCTCAGGAGTGGAAGTTAGCGGATCCAGCCGTCGGATCAGGAACAGGCCCGACTGGTGTCACAGGGGCAACGGGTCCTGCTGGCACACCCGGATCCGCAGGCCCTACTGGCACTGCAGGGGCTACGGGCGTTAACGGCACGAACGGAACTAACGGCGCCACGGGCGCTGTTGGCCCGACCGGGGCGACTGGATTTTCCGGCCCGACCGGTGCAGCAGGTGCCGATGGCGCGACCGGAGCGATCGGTGCTGTTGGTCCGACTGGCGCTACTGGTAACAACGGGACGAATGGCGCGACGGGCGCAGCTGGTCCCACTGGCGCTTCGGGTAACAACGGCACTATCGGCGCGACTGGCGCCGCTGGTTCCAAC
>JAYWBY010000731.1:0-8087 GCA_043781115.1 Pseudomonadota bacterium | reverse complement strand
CGGAAAGATCTTGAGCACGACCTCCTTGGCTAAGTCGCCGCTCCGGATCGCCCATTCGCCCGTCACCACCGGCTTGGCTCCCCGCGCCGCGGCCCTGGCTTCGTCGACGAGCGAGCCGCCCGCGTCGACGACGACTACTTCCTGAAGCGGCTTGCCGCGGATTTTGCGCGGCGGCAGCTGCAGAAATTGCGCGAACGCTTGGTTGAAATAGACGACGGTCAAGTCGGACGCGGCGACGCATACCGGACTCAGCAGGTGGTCGTAAAGCGCGAAACGACTGGTTGCTCCCGAAGTCATCGAGTCATGCCGTCATTTTCAGAAAGCGGAAGTACTGCTCCTCGAGGGCGTCGAACTCCATGGCGTCCTTACACGCGGGGCAGGCCATGTCCGGCGCCTGGTTGCCCGACACCTTGCCGGCGTCGAGCAGCACCTTCCGCTCTTCGTCGCACTTTTCGCAGAAGTAAGGCGCGTAGAAGTTTTGCACCTCAGACCCCGCGCGGAAGAAGCCGGCGACCATGTTGATCTGCTCGATGATGATCTGCGTGCAGTTCTTGTAGACGAGTTTGGTCTCGGGAGCGAAGGCCTCGGAGAACTTCACCCACTCGCGGATCCCGCAGGAGTTGATGCCTTTGACTCCGTCGAAGTCGAAGACGTAAGCTGGGCGTTTCTCCAGTTTGATGGCGGAAAAGTCCACGTCTTCGTCGATGATACCGCGAAAGTTGATGGTCAACTCCCCGGCGGCGTCCTTGACGTCGAAGCTGAATTTACCACTCATGCCGCACCCCCGATCTTCTTGAAGTAATTGAACGACGTGACGCGCGACCGGTATTCCTTGTAGCGCTTGTTCTTCTCTAGAATACAGATCGCCTCCAGGCGTTTGCCGGGATCGATGTTGATCACGAACTGATTGGCGGTATAGAAGGCCAAGTAAATGCCGGCGCCGGCGCCGCCTTTCTTGTTCTCTATGAACTTAGTGTTATTGACGCACTTCACCAAGTGGCGGACGATTTTGTCGCGATCGAGGCGCCCGAACTTATCCTCGACCGAGATGCCGACATAGGTCTCGTCGTAGCACAGCGAGATCGTGACTTGCTCGTTGTCCAAGAGGTGAACCTTGTTCCGGCGGTCGACCTGCTCGTACTTCGGGCGGTTTTGCTCGTCGACGGGTGCGTTGTAGACGGCGTTGGTGCTCAACTCGTTGGCCGTCATCCGCAGGAATTCATGGGTGGCGCTGAAGCTCGGCCTGAGATCGGCGTGGCTCAGCATGTCCTCGATCGTTTCGTCGATCTGACTAGCGGAGTCGATCGAGCGGCGCACCAGATGCTCGGTCGAATCGAAGTATTTTTCGAGGCCCCATATGTCGCCGCTGACCCGCTTGCCGACTGTGATGACTATCTCGCGGACGAAAGAACGCCCATTCGTGCCGATGATGTGGCAGATCGGATGACGCGCCAGGAGGTTGTTGATGTTGTGCTTGTCCTCTTGCTCAGTGAGGAGAATGCCCTTTTCGCCAGCTTGGCCCAAGGCGACAGCCAGCGCGGCGCCGTCCGTTCCCCGGTGGTCGATCAGCACGAAATCGGCTGCGTGGATCAGCGCCTGATCCGGGCTCAGCACTGCCTTGACCCCGGCCTGCGCCAGCGCCACCTCGACTTCCTTTTGGAGCGTCGGGTGCGTGGTCAGCAGCACGATGGTCGGGACGGCCCCCTGGGTGTCGATCATTTCAGGCAGCGACCTCCCCGGACGCCGCTTTCGGCGTGATCTTGGCGACGACCATCGTCAGGTCGTCGGCCAAGGGTTGTTTGCCGTAGAACTCCATCGCACTCTGGATGATGGTGTCCCGGATCTCTTCGGAGCCGCCCTTGACGTTCTTTAGGATCGATTTGATGAATTTGCGATTGCCGTACTCTTCCTTCTCGGGATTCATGCATTCGATGAAACCGTCGGTGAAAAAGACGATCACGTCGCTTTCCGCCAACGGTGCCGACGCCTCGGAGTAGACGGTGTCCGGCTTGTGGCCGAGGCGGTAGGCCACGGCGTCCATCAGCGGCTTCAAATCCTTTTTGTCGGGCTCCTTTTCTTGGAATTTGTACAAAAATGGAGGGTTGTGCGAGGCATTGCTATAGGTAACGGTCATGGCGTCGGGGTCTATCAGGCAAACGAAGAACGTCATCAAGATCTTGCCCTGCGCCGCGCCGTAGACGGCTTTGTTCAGGAGCCCTAAGACCCTGGCTGGAGATTCAAGGAGATCGGGGTGGAGCTTCCCGAGCTCTTCAACCGTGGTCGTGCAGCTCGCGGCCGTCGCCGTGATGAGCGCCGCCGGCACGCCGTGACCCGTGGCATCGCCGATGAGCAGCAGCGTCTTCTTGCCCGCCCGGACCACCCCCCACCAGTCGCCGCCGCATTCCGCGGCTGGCGTGTAGAAGGAGGCGAGCTCTATGCCGCCTAGGCTCAAGCGCGACGCCGGAAAGAAGGAGTCCTGCACGAGCTTGGCGACTTTGACCTCAGCCTCGAGCCGAACCTTGTCCTTTTCCTGCTCGAGCAAGTCGACGATGCGTCCCGCCATAAAATTGAACGAATCGGCAAGGATGCCGATCTCGTCGTTGCCTTTGATGTAGACCTTCGTCTTGAAATTCCCTTCGGCGATGACTTTCGTGCCTTTGAAGAGCTTGTCGATGGGCGTCGTCAACGTCTTGGCGAAGGCGATGCCGATGATCATGGCCATGGCGATGAAGAAAATGCCGAAATAGAGGGAGCGAACGGTCAAAACTTTCGCCGCGAGAAAGGCCTTGTCGGTCTTTATCTCAGAAAATACGACGAGGTTGAACAAGCCGACGTCGGCAAAGGCGACGATGACCCCGTCGCCTTGCCGGTTTTTGAATTCGCGCACCCCGGATTTTTGACCCGATTTGACGACGTCGCGCACGTAGGGCTCTTCCAGCATGTTGACGTCGGCAACGAGCTTCTTGCCGTCCGGATGCGCATAGAGGTCACCTTGGAGGTTGATCAAAAAAGTTTCGTAGACCTTGTTCTGGGTGAAGGCGGCGAGGAAACGGTCCATCCGGAAGCGAACGACGAGATGCCGGCCCGACAAGGGGTCCTGCCTGACGAGCGAGATCAGTCCCATGCCGCCCTTTAGGGAAGAGTTCTGCAGCAGCGGCTTCTCGGGAGAAGTCAGGTTGAAGCGCAAGGGCCGCTCTTCGTCGACCCTAGTCAAGTAGGCTTCGTTCAAATTGCTTTCGTTCAAGTAGTCTTTGTTCACCAGGCGAAGCAGGCGCACGGGGCGCGTCTTCTCTCTTTCGTAGACGGAGAACTCGACGATGTCGGGGTCGCCGTAAAACAGGCTGCGCAAGAGCCTGCGGCTTTCCAGCAGGGTGGTGGCGCCGTTGGCGGACGCGTCGTGCCCAGCTACATTTTCGCTGACGAAGTAAGCGTGGTCGTCGGCAAGGATCTTTTGAAAGCTTGCGCTCAGGCCCGTCGCCTCTTTCGTCACCCGTTCCAATTGCGCCGCCGCGGCTGCGGACTGCCCCGAAGCCGCGAGGCACCAGGCAAGTTTGTAGGACGCAAAGGTGGCCTTCCGGCGATCCTTCATCGCCATCGCGCGCCGGTAGGATTCCGCCGCTTTGCTTACCTGGCGTCGGAGGTACTGCAGCTCGGCCAATGCAAAGTTGGCGACGCGAATGCGCGGGTCATGTTTGTAACGGTCGACGAAGCGGCTCAAACGCTCCAACGCCTCGTCGTTGCGCTGCACGCCTTGCAAGGCCTCGGCCGAGGCGAAGAGGTAGTCCGCGTCGACCACCTTGGCGCCGCCTTCGCTGTCCTCGCGGTCCGCCTCGAAAAGCGCCAAGGCTTTGCCGAAGACTTCCCTAGAAGCGGCGAAGTCGGGCGGCCGGCCCGGTTTGGCGCGCGCCGCCTCCTCGCGACGCAGCCCCTGGGCCTGAGCGACGTAGAGTTTCAATAGCTCGATCCGCCCCGCGGTCGGCGCGCCGGAGGGATCCCGCGCCGTCTGATGTTCGAGCGCCAGGATTCGCTCGCCGAGAGCCGTTGCCGTCTTCGCCGCGGGCGCCAAGCCAAACGCCTCCTCGAACGTCGCCGCCGAGCGCTCGCGGTCTGGCTCGAACTTCCGGTCGACGACCAAATTATAGATGCTCAGCGAGTCCTTCAAAACCCGCCCGAGAAAAGTTTGAACCTGCGACCCGACCGTGTCCGCCGTCGTCAACGTCGTCTCAAATACGTACGCCGACTTGTCGCGGTTGAACAGGCTGAGCGCCACGAACAGATAAAGCCCGAGCGACAAGATCACCAACGCGGAAATGACCGCGATGATCTTCGTGCGGATTGAGAAACGGACTTTGCGTTCCAAGTGGGGCATTCCGGCGGGAAAAAGGCGAAGAGGTTCATGTATATGATAGACGGTCGGCCTCCACCTCGTCAGCGGTTAGAGCTTGCCCGGCAATTCTTGCCCGTTGAGAAGTTGCCCGGCGTTACCGATCCCGAGGATGGCCCACCATGACGGCGGGCCTCGTTTGACCAGGACGGTCCGTGAACCTAGCTTTAAGACGCACTGAGCTATTGAAGGTCGACAACGTCGTCCTCGTGGCATTGGCATTCGTCGCTACGGTTTTCGGCTACTTGTCGTTCGCACCGGCCTCGCTGTCGGTCCGCGAGGGCGGCGGCGAGAAAATCGCCGTGATTTCCGCCATGGACAGCACGGTCAAACGCAAGGCCGCGGGCGCCATCGCTTGGGACGAAGCCGCGTCCAAGGACGACCTTTATGCCGGCGACCAGCTTTTCACCGACAAGAGCTCGGAAGCTAAGGTGCGCTTCGGCGACGGCGGAGAGATTACCGTCGCCGAGAATTCGCTGGTGAAGATCGACAAACGCGGCAACAAGACGACCCTCGACATGAGCAAGGGCTTCGTATCCGGCAAGTTTGGCGAGTCGAGCGGCGATTTCACTATCAAAATGGGGTCGACTCAGCTCAAGCTCGGAAAGGGCGCCGAGCTACAAGTGAAGGTCGACCCGAACGACAAATCGGCGACGCGCATTTCGCTGCTAAACGGCGGAGCGGCGCTCGAATCCAAAACCGGTAAAAAGCTCACCCTCGGCAAAGATCAGGTGCTGACAGTCGACGCCAAAAGTGGCTCGGCCAGAGTCGACGACATCGATCTGAAGCTTGTCTTACCGCGCGGTGGCGCCGAGTTCGACGCCGGAGCCGATCCGACCGTATACTTCAAGTGGGAGTCGAAGAACGAAGGCGCAACCTATACCTTGGTCTTGGCGAAGGACAGTCAGTTCCACGAAACCGTGCTCCGTCGCGAGACCAAGAACCGCTCCGAAGCCTTGACCGCTCCAGCCTCGGGAACTTACCACTGGAAGGTATTGAGCAAGGACGCGCGGACGGGACGCGCCGACGAAAGCGTCGAACAGACGTTCACGGTCTCTCGCGTCGACCCGCCCGAGCTGCTGTCCCCTTTGGCGGGGAAGCATTTCCAAGCCGAGTCCGTCGCCAAGCCCGTGACCTTGTCATTCCTCTGGCGCTCGACGGGCCCGGCCAAGGCGTTCGACGTCGAGATCGCGAAGGATGCGGCGTTTCGGCAAGTCGCCTTGACGAAGAAGGTCGGCGACTCGTCCTTTGAAAGCAAAGACCTGGGAGAAGGCGCCTACTTTTGGCGCGTCCGCGGCCTCGGCGCCGCCGGGCAAAAAGCTGGGCCCTGGAGCTCCGTCGCCGATTTTCGGGTCGAGCGCATCGAGGCCCCGAAGGCGCCGTCCCTGGTCGAACCCCTCGCAAATAGGCGCTTGGCTCCCGGAGAAGTCGTGACCTTCCGTTGGCAAGAACAGCCAGGTACGACCAGTTACGATTTTGAGCTGAGTCGCGCCAAGGACTTCGCCAGTGGCTCGACGTTGGTGAAAAAAGTCGACGGCACGGCGTTGACGTTACCTGCCGAGGTACCCGGCCTCCAGTATTGGCGAGTCAAAGCCGTCGACCCTTTCGGGCGCGCGACGCCCTACTCGGAAGTCCGCGCCTTCGCCCTCGACGCCTTTGCCCCGCAACTCGTCTCCCCGGCCGACGGCTTGGAAGTCTCTTTGGCGCGGAAAGACATGACGATCGACTTCGCTTGGACTAAGAGCAAGGGCGCGGAGAGTTACGAACTTCAGGTGGCGCATGACGCCAAATTCGCCGAAGTCGTCTTTCGCGAAAAAGCGACCGGCACGAGCTACTCGTTGCCAAAACTCAAGGCCGGGACTTACTATTGGCGCGTCGCTCCCGTCGTTCCTGGAATCAAGGATCCCGCAGCGACTCTGCCCCGGCGCCTCGAGCTAAAAGAGCTGGACCTCCTGCCGCCGCCAGCCTTGCGCGACCGCTACTACTTCCGCCTATCGCCTCCCGAACCCGGCTCGGCTTTTCGCGACATTTTCCAAAAACTGTGGGGCAGCGGCACCGCCTACGCCCAAGAAGCCTCCTCGACCGTCGACGCGGAAAATTCCGATCGCGTCCGGATCAATTGGAAGCCGATTGCGGGCGCGGAGCTTTACGACGTCGAGGTCGCCAAAGACAACGCTTTTGCCGACGTCGTCGTCAAGCACAAGGCGAAGACCGCGACGTTCCTTTGGCCGGAAGCCGTGCCTGGCCGCTACTTCTTGCGCGCCGCTTCCGTCGACGCTAGCGGCCGGCCGGGCGACTACTCTCGGATTTCCGAACTCGTCGTCAACTACCGGGCCCCGCGCCTTTTCGAACCGGCCGAGAAGGCCACGGTGAAGCTCGACGTCGGCGACCCCAGCATCTCTTTCACTTGGCAGGCCGTCCCCGCGGCGCTCAAACTGACGTTGGAAGTCTCCCCTTCGTCGGACTTCAGCCACCTGGCCTTCAGCAAAACGGTCCACGGCGGCAGCGCCACGCTCCCTGGTCTCCCGGACGGCACCTACCACTGGCGCGTCAAAGCGCAGTATCGCGACGACCTTCCCGTGGAAGCCGGGAAGCCCAGTCGGTTTTCCGTCGCGACGTCCCGCCTGAAACCGCCGGTCTTGAAGATCGTCTCCGCCAACGAGGACGGCGTCTTATTCACCGAGTCGGGTAAAGCTTCGGTCGACCTGCAATGGGCCACGGTCAAAGGCGCCGAGTCTTTTGAAGGCCAAGTCGCGCGCGACGCGGCGTTCAAGGACATAGCCGCAAAGATATCGACCAAAGAGCTGCTAGCGTCGACCACTTTGCCGCCAGGAACCTATTTCGTGCGCATCGCGTCCCGGACCGGCGCAGCCTCGAGTAGCTTTTCCCCTCCCCTCCCCCTCGTCGTCAAAGCCCGCTTGCCAGCTCCTGCGTGGCTCAAACCAGAGGCTCAGCGGGAGTTCGTCTATCCGGGGAAAGACCTGCCAGCGATCGACTTGGCCTGCTCTGCCGTCGACGGCGCCGCCAAGTACGAGTGGGAAATTGCCCACGAAGACACCTTTGCCAAAGTCATTCGCCGCCAAGTCAGCGACGCTCCGCGTACAAAAATAAAACTAGGCAAAGGAGTCTACGTCGGCCGCGTGCACGCCGTCGGTCCAAAAGCGGCGCCGGGCAAAAGCAGCGAGGCCGTGGCATTCTCGGTCGCGCAGCGCCAATTGGACGCGCCAGATCTCATCTATCCGGCCGACGGCGACGAACTCGCAAGGACCAAGATCGTGCGCCTCAGCTGGCGGAAGGAATCGCTTTACGACGGCTACCGGGTTGTCATGAGCCGAGATGCGCACTTCAAGAAGATCTTGGTCGATCGTGACGTCGAGGATGACGATGCGTCGACCGTAAAAGTACCGTCGGACGGCCGGTACTATTGGTACGTCGAGGGCAAGGACCGGAAGAAGCAGTATGCGATGCGCAGCGACGTCCAGTCCTTCAACGTCGCGAACTATGCCCCCGCCGGCGCCGACAAGGTCCGGTTGCTTGCCGCCTTCGCCCCGTCGGTCGTTTCCAATTCGATGATCAGCCGCACCATCAACAACAGCCTCGCGGTCGCGATCTACAATTCGCTCTTTTTCAGCGGGCAGTATTGGTTCTCGCGCCCCTTTGGCATCGAAGCCGCCTACCAACGCAAGTCGACCGAGCTCTACCA